>JBCCZS010000007.1:0-40030 GCA_039187035.1 Pseudomonadota bacterium
CCGATCCACAGATCGTTGATTTTGTTCTTAAAAACATACCTTCAAACGATGTTGCAAACCTCTCTTACTCTAGACGAGTTATGTTTGCTGCAACTGTTGACCGCAAGCGGGTACGGCAGGGGCGAAAGCAGATATATGCCAGTTCTGTCGATTGTACCGATCTTACTCCTGAGACATTTGATGAAGAAAAAATTAACATCGCACGTCAGGAGATTGGCTTAAACAAACTGGATTATAAGCTACGTGAACAGAGTTGTTTACGACAATAGGACTGAATTAGATATGAGTCATGCCACTAATGTTCAGGCAGTGATCGTTTTTGGGCTTGAGAGCTGTGAGCCATGCCAATTACTGTCCCTCGCGATCGATCGCGGCAAGTTTGCTTTTACTATAAGTTACATCAAGCTTACTCCACCCGAATTCATCACAGTGCAGAGAGTATTAGGGTGCAAAGGAGCTCCGATAACTCTTTCGTTTTTGACAGACGGGACGGCGCTCTCATCAGTAGGGGTTGGTGGAACTGATGTTGAAACGGTGACATTCTACTGGACCACAAATGTGGTGGGCAAAGGCAACATAGTGGGAAGCAGCATCAAGGCATTTTCCTGATATCGGCGGAACTCTCGGCAATTTGTCCGTCAACCACAGCAATAATTCGATCGGAACCTTCGATTAATGCAGGTCGGTGGGCAACAACAATTCTGGTAATCGGTAATTCAGATATCATTAACGTCCGGCGCCGGCCGTGCGCACCCGGACATTCTAACGATCAGCCTAATTTTCGAGAACGATTTTGAGCGCGGATAATCCGTTTGTTTATTTTATCCGGAACATACTACGCCGTCACCTTATCGAGAAACGCTAGCACGGTCTCGTTAAACGCGTGCGGGCGTTCGCGCATTGGCCAATGTCCGGCGTCCATTACGTGAAGACGGGCGTTCGGCATCGCCTCGGCGGCGTCTTCGACGGCCGCCAAGGGCACCAGCGGATCGGATTTTCCGTGGATGAACAAAGCGGGCGTCCTGACGATATTGAGATTGGGGGTGAAGACCGTGCGCAGACGTCGCGGCGTTATCTCGCCACGCTGAAAATCCGTGAACGCCTCGCCGTCGCCGGCGTCGGCGAGTGCGCCGCGCACCTCGCTGAGAAGCGCCGGCGTCACCTTCTCGGGATCGGCGAACAGCCCCTCAACGGCCCGCTTGAGCATCTGGGGGTGTTTGCGCATCATTGCATAATAGACCCGATTTAGCGGCAATCGCGTCAGCAAGAACGACAGCAGATGAAGGGGCGCGCGGTCCGCGACCCCATAGGCGCCGACGGGGATGATCGCGTCGACGCGCGCCGGGCGGTTTACGGCCGCCCAAAGCGCAGCGCCGCCGCCCATAGAGATCCCCAAAAACGACGCCCGTTCTATTTCGACGGCGTCGAGGACGCCCATCAGCCACGCGCCGATGTCGGCGATCGTATAGGGTCTTGCGAACGCGGCGGAGCCGCCATAGCCCGGCCAGTTCGGCGCGATCACGCGGTAGGCGCGGGCGAGTTCGGGGATCAGCAACCGCCACGATAGGGCGGCCGAATCGAGGCCGCCGCCATGCAATAAGATCACCGCGCGAGACGTCTTCGGCCCCGCTCGAAGGAACGTGGCGAGCCCGGACGGCGTATCGACGGATACCGGCGCTAATGCCGTCATCTTGACGTTCCCGGCGGCGCGGATTGCGCAAGCGGCCCGTAATAACGCATCAACACGGTCGTGCGACGCCGTCGCTCCAAAATCTCAATCATCGATGTATCAGCGTCGCCCAGTTGCACGCGCGCCCACCGTCACATCTATAGCGGACCGAATGGGAATAAAAAAACCGGCGCATCTGCGCCGGTTTTAAGCGTTCTAAAGATCGTGCATACGGGCCCCGGTTTCGGGGCCGCCGGCCGCATTTAGTAGCGATATTGGTCGTTCTTGAACGGGCCTTCTACGCCGACGCCGATATATTCGGCTTGCTCTTTCGACAGTTTCGACAGGTGCGCGCCGACTTTGTCGAGGTGGAGGGCGGCGACTTTTTCGTCGAGATGCTTGGGCAGCACATAGACTTCGTTTTTGTACTGATCGCCCTTCGTCCAGAGCTCGATCTGCGCGAGCGTTTGGTTGGTGAACGAGGCGGACATGACGAATGACGGGTGGCCCGTCGCGTTGCCGAGGTTCAACAAGCGGCCTTGCGACAAAAGCAGCATGCGCTTGCCGTCGGGATAGGTGATCATGTCGACCTGGTCTTTGACGTTGGTCCACTTGAAGTTGCGCAGGCCCTCGACCTGAATTTCGTTGTCGAAGTGGCCGATATTGCCGACGATCGTCATGTCTTTCAGCGACCGCATATGGTCGACCGTGAGGACGTCTTTATTGCCGGTCGCGGTGATGACGATGTCGGCGCGCGGGGCGGCTTCTTCCATGGTGGCGACTTCGAACCCGTCCATCGCGGCCTGAAGGGCGCAGATCGGGTCGACCTCGGTGACGATGACGCGCGCGCCGGCCCCGGCGAGCGAGGCGGCCGAGCCTTTGCCGACGTCGCCATAGCCCGCGACGACGGCGATTTTGCCGGCCATCATCACGTCCGTCCCCCGACGAATGCCGTCGACGAGGGATTCCTTGCAGCCGTATTTGTTGTCGAATTTCGACTTCGTCACCGAGTCGTTGACGTTGATCGCCGGGAAGGGGAGCGTGCCCGCTTTTTGGCGTTGATAGAGACGCAGGACGCCGGTCGTGGTCTCTTCCGTCACGCCCTGGATGGCGGCTTTGACGGTCGAGTACCAATTGGGTTGTTTGGCGAGACGACGTTTGATCGTCTCGAAGAGCGCGGTCTCTTCTTCATTGGACGGATTGTCGAGCACCGAGGGGTCTTTGTCCGCATCGGCCCCAAGGAGAACGAGGAGCGTTGCGTCGCCGCCGTCGTCGAGGATCATGTTGGCGGTCTCGCCGTTCGGCCATTCGAAGATTTTGTCGGCGAGGTCCCAGTATTCTTCCAGCGTCTCGCCTTTGAACGCGAACACCGGCGTGCCGGCCGCGGCGACGGCGGCGGCGGCGTGATCTTGCGTCGAGTAGATGTTGCACGAGCACCAACGCACCTCGGCGCCGAGCGCCTGGAGCGTTTCGATCAGGACCGCCGTTTGGATCGTCATGTGCAAGGAGCCGGCGATGCGCGCGCCTTTCAACGGTCGCGCGGCGCCGAATTCTTCGCGCGTCGCCATCAGGCCCGGCATTTCGGTTTCGGCGATTTCGATTTCCGTGCGGCCCCAGTCGGCGAGGCTGAGATCTTTGACGACATAGTCGTGATGCGCGGGCGCGGACATGGGCGGCTCCTTTTTCGGAAGTAACGTCTTCGGAAATAACGTCAGGCGCGTTGCCGGCAGGCCGGCGCGGCGGGTTCTCGCCGCGGCTTATAACAACGCCGATCGGGTACGCCAAGGAGGATATAAAGATTTCTTTATATACCGGCCGCTCGGCGGCTCGGCCTTGAAAACGCCCGGAATCGGTCAACGTCTGGGTAACGTTAACGCTCTAGCGTCCTCGAATGGCCAAGACCTGCTACCAAAGCGATCTCGAGACCGTCGTCTATGTCAGCCGCGCGACGCGGCCGATGGCGCCGCCGGCGTTGTTCGACCTGTTGTCGGTCGCGCGCGAGCGCAATCTCGCGGCCGATATCACCGGCGTGTTGCTCCACGCCGACGGGGTCTTCTTACAAGCGATGGAGGGGACGGCCGCCGCGCTCGACGCGACGTTCGCCCGCGTCTCCCGCGACGCGCGTCATGGGGACCTATCCGTCCTGTTGCGCCGGGCCGCCCCGGGCCGCCGGTTTCCCGAACGCCGTCTTGCGCGGCTTTGCCCGGAGACGAGCTGCGCGGATCTGCGCGATCGCCTGACCGCTTTGCTCGAAACAACGCCGACGGACGATCTCGGCGAACAAGTGCTGGCGCGCCTGGCGCAGGTGTTCCCGCCGGCGATCGGCGCGTCGGGCTACGCATACGCGCAGCCGTCGGTTTCGATGCGTCCTTTCCGCGACGAGCGGACGTCGGGCGTCGAGCCCATGGCCGCGACGCTTTAGGCCCGGCCGCGCTTGTCGCGACGGCGCAGCCGCTATCGTTCAAAGGGCCACGGTTTGGGGGTCGTGACGTAAGCCAGCGCTTGCGAGACGCCGTCTACGGCCAATTCCGCCCAGATAAGCGTCACCGCGAGCGCGATCAGCGCGACGGCGGCAAACCGCGAGGACGGTCTCGACAACCGGTCCAGGAACACCTGCCCGGCGAGCCCGGCGGCGAAAAGAAGAACGCCCATGAGCGCGAAACTGCCCGTCGACCAGTCCCAGCCCCCGTCCCCGCCGGGGCCGCCGCGAAGGCGCGCGGCCGGGTTCAATAGCGTGAGGGCGAGCGGAACCGTCAAAAGCGCCGCTGCGCCGATCGCGGCGCGCACGCTCATGGAATAAAGGCTCCCGGCCATTCTTAAATTTCCCACAGATTGGTTGACCGTCCATTAATGAGAGGCCGCATGGGCGCATGATTTCGGGCGTGCTTTTCACCCCGATCGACGCCCCCCGAAAATCGCGGTGCGGCCCGTCGGCGCTCCTAGCGACGAACGCGGTCCGCGCCGGGCGGGCCGCTCAAACCCGTGCGCCTTCGGCGGCGAAGATCGCGTCGAGGCCGTCGCGATAGGTCGGATACTGCAGCGCGAGGCCCAGCGCCTCTTTCATCAACGTGTTGCGCACGCGCTTATTATCCGCATAGAAACTGCGCGCCATCTCCGACAGGTCGGCCTCGTCGATCGGCACGAGCGGCGGCGGCTCGACGCCGAGGAGACGGCACGCGTAGGCGACGACGTCCTGGGGCGGGGCGGGTTCGTCGTCGGCGACGTTGAAGAGATCGCCGGCGCCGGGACTTTCAAAGCTCGCAAACACGGCCGCCGCGATGTCGTCGACATGGGCCCGGCTGAAAACCTGGCCCTCTTTGAAAACGCGCCGTGCGGCGCCCGCGCGCACCGTATCGAGCGCCGAGCGCCCGGGGCCGTAAATGCCCGGCAAGCGAAAGATGACGGCCGGGACCGCATGGGCGACGCCGAGTTCGGTCCATCGGGCCTCGGCCTCGATGCGCCGGCGCGCGCGCGGCGAGGTCGGGCGCAACATCGCCGTTTCGTCGACCCAAGCGCCGCCATGGTCGCCGTAAACGCCGTTGGTCGACAGGTAACTGATCCAGCGGGTTTTGGGCCCCCGGGCGGCGAGGGCGTCTTGCGCCGCGGCGAGCGCCGGGCAGCCGTCGGGCCCTGGCGGCGTTGAAACAAGGACGCCCGCTGCGTCGTCGAACAGCTCCGCCGGTAGGGCCCCCGCCCCGTCCCAGACGATAGGCGCGACGCCGTCCTCTTGCATGCGGGCAGCTTTCTCGCCCCCGCGCGTCGTGCCGACCACGGCGTAGCCCGCGGCGCGGGCGCGGGCGGCGACCCGGGCGGCGACGTAGCCGTAGCCGAGACAGATAAGCGTTGCGGTCATGCGGCGGTATCCTTTGCGGCGGCCCCTTAGCGGCGCCCTGGGTTGCGGGACCGCCTGGTGGGATGCGTCGGCAAAACCACGTGCGGCGGGCGGCGGCCCGCCCTAAGCTGTGGATGCGTCATTATCGCTTTTAGGAGCTGATCGAGCCATGGAACAGTCCGCTTTGCCGCCTCGCCGCCGCGCGTTTGCAGGAGCCGCGATCGCCGTCGGCGGCGCGCTAGCGGCGTTCGGCGCGCCGTCGTCCGCGGCGGCCGCGCCGCCCCCCGGCGTTTACAACACCGGGGCGTCCGACGCCGTTGAGGACATCCCGTCGACGCTCGACTTTGCCTTTCATCCTTGCGCCGACGAGGCCGATCGCGTGTGCGCGTCGGTGGTGCGCGTCGTGGACCCGGAGCCCGACCAGCCGGAGACGATGCCGGACGGCCAGCCGATCGTCGGCTTTACGTTCATCACCGGCCTTAAAGACAAAGGCGACGGCGAATATCGCGGCGGGCGCGTCAACGCCATCGACGAGTCTTTGGATAAAGACAAAATGGTTTGGTACGGCGTCAAAGTGGATCTCCAAGAGGACGGCTCGCTCAAAGCGAAAGGGTGTCTGGCGTTCATTTGCCCCCGGACGGTCTATTGGAAGCGCGTCTCCGACGGCGCCGAATGAGTGGGGGAGCGACCGCGCCGTGCATCGTCTTTTCGTCGCCCTCGACCTTCCCGAAGTCGTCGCCGACGCGCTGAGCGTCTTGCAATCCGGCGTCGACGGCGCGCGCTGGCGCACGCCTGAACAGTTTCATTTAACGCTCGCCTTCATCGGCGACGTCGACCGCCACGGCCACGACGACGTCGGCGCGGCGCTCGACGGGCTTTCAGCGCCCGGATTTTCTTTAACGTTGTCGGGCGCCGGTTATTTCGGCGATCACCGCCCGCGCGCGTTATGGGCGGGCCTCGACGCCGAGCCGGCCCTGAAGCACCTTCACGATAAAATCGTCGCCGCGTTGCGGCGCTTCGACGTGGCGGTCGATGCGCGGAAATTCACCCCGCACGTGACGCTCGCCTATCTCGCCGGCGTCTCGCAAGACGCCGCCGAGCGCTATTGCGCCGGCCACGGCCTTTTTCGCTGCGGTCCGTTCCCGGTGCGCGCGTTCAATCTTTATGAATCCTATCTTGGCGGCGAGGCGTCGCACTACGAGATCTTGGAGAGTTATCCTTTGACTGCGGCGTGAAGACGCCGCATCGGGGAACGCGGCGTGAACACGCCGCCTCGGGCGTCCCGCTCCGTTCCGCGTCGGTCGCCGCAACGCGGGTTGATCGCGCGCCGGGCGGGCGCCGAACAGGACGTCGAAAGGTCAGTACCCTTTGCTTTTACGCCGCATGATCGAGCATGTCCGCATGCAAAACTGGACCGCCGTCGCGATCGACTTCGTTATTGTGGTCGTCGGCGTTTTTATCGGCATTCAGGTTGCGAACGGGAATGAAGCGCGGGCCGCGGCCGCATACGAACGCGAATTGCTCGCCCGCTTGCAAGTTGAGATCGAGCGCAACAGGACGACGACGACCGAGCGCTACGCGTATTTGAATACGGTTTATCGCGCGGGCCGGCGGACGATCGCGTATTTGAATGACGACGCTGTGTGCACGGATACGTGTTGGGGCCTCGTCGCCGACGCCTTTTACGCCTCGCAGTGGCGAAATCTTGCGCCGTACCGAACCGCCTATGACGAGCTGTCGCGCAGGGGGCTGCCGAGAAACGCCGAAATTAAGCGGGCCGTCGACGATTATTTTCTTCTTTATGAAGAGATTATGCTGGTGATGGAGGAGTTGCCGACCTACCGCGCCGTTGCGCGGTCGATTATTCCGTCGGACGTCCAAGACCATCTGTGGAGGGAATGTCACCGTGTCGACCGGGGGCGCCAATTTCTGGCCGAGGAGTGTCCGCCCGGCGCCGACGCCGAGGCGAGCCGCGCGATACTGGAAAGGCTGCGCCGGCGTCCGGACGCGCAATTGTCGTTGACCTATTGGATGAGCACGATCGCGCTCATCAAGCCGACGCTGGCCGATCAAAACGCCGCCGCCGAAGACGTCTTGGCGACGATCGAGAATGAGTTAGGAAAAGACTGACGGAGCGCCGCGCTTGCTTACGTTTTGTCGGCGGGCGCCTTGCTGAGCGTTCGCCAAGCCCAAAAGCTAAGGACGACCGCCGAGCCGGAGACGAAGGTCATCAACGTTCCGGGGACGAACTTCACGTACCCGGGTATGTCGACGAACACGAGGTAGCCGACGTCCAATAGGCCGCCGACCATGGCTGTCACCCAGATCGCCGTTGTATTGGACCGCCAGATGAAAACTGCGCCGATCACCGTTACGGTCCCGCCCCAAGCGAGGTTCCACCCGTGCTGGTTCAAAATGCCGCCGACGGCCGGGTGATAGTCATGCGCCAGCGCCGCAGGATCGACGGCGTCGGCGATCGCTTGAAACCCGCCGGCCGCGTCCGCCGGAATAATCAGGAAGCCCGCCAATATGTGGACGAGCCCCCATATCACCCAAAGAACCGCCGACGCCCTCAGGGCGATGAGGTGCATGTTCATCATGCGCAAAGCTCCGAATGCGAAATGGACGATGGGTGCGTCGCGGGGTCGACGCTCGCCAATTCAATTGACAATGTCAATGAAATGACGCGGCGGGCGGACGATACGCCGGCGCTGGCGATGCACCTTGACCGGCTCATGCGGCGGATCCACGCCGACTTGCGTCCGAAAGCGATGCGCGTCGACGACGCCAATGTCGGGCCGCTCGGGGGAATGATCTTGATGACCATCGAAGAAAACGCCCCCGTCACCGTGCAAGAGCTCGCCCGTCGCCTGGCGCGCGACAAAGGCCAGATGACCCGTTTCGTCCAGTCGCTTGAGCGCAAATCGCTCCTTGTACGAATGGAAAATCCCGACGACCGGCGCGTAACGCTCATCGAATTGACGCAAGCCGGCGAGGCGCTCGTCGCCGCCTTCCGCGCCGCGCTGGCGGAGGTCGTCAACGCCATGCTCGTTGATGTGAGCCGTTCCGAACGCGCCCAGCTTCTGAAGACGCTGCAAAAGCTGCTCATCGCGCCGCAGAGCGAAGCGTGACCGGCGGGGAACGGCCGCGCCGGTTGCTTTATCGCGCGTCGACTGCGTCCAAAAACGCGTCCGCACCGGCTTCGACGAGATCGAGAACGCGCTCGAAGCCCGCTTCGCCGCCATAATAGGGGTCCGGCATGTCGACGGTTCCGTGCTCCCCGAACGAGAGAAAGAGGCGGACCGTCGCGTCTGCGTTCGGCGGCGCGAGATCAGCGAGATCAGCCTCGTTCGAGCGGTCCATGGCGAGGATCCAGTCGAACTCGTAGAAGTCGGCGAGGTCGACCTGACGCGCACGCTGTCCGGAAAGGTCGTAGCCCCGGCGCGCGGCGGCGCGTTGCATCCGGGCGTCGGGCGGATCGCCGACGTGCCAGCCGCCAGTGCCGGCGGACGTGACTGAAAGGGCGGTTCCGCGCGCCGCCGCTTTGGCCGCGAGAACGGCCTCGCCGGTCGGCGAGCGGCAAATGTTCCCTAAACAGACGACGAGTACGCGCAACGCGGACTTCTGGCCGCGATCTTCCGCCATCGCGTTAGTTGGCGGGCGGTTCGATCGGAACGAACGTCACTTTGACGTCGGCGCGGCGATAGCTGGCGTCGCGATAGCCGGGCGCCACGGCGGGGATCGGCGCGTCCTCGGGCAACATGCACGCGCCGGTGACGGTCATGCCGAGCAGCCGCAGCTCAAAGTCGTCAGTCGGTTCGAAGGGCGCGGCGACGATGTCGGCCACGGCCTGCGCGCGGCGGTTCGAAAGCCCGCAATTGTCGTAGCTGCCGTCCGGCGTCGCGTCGCTACGGTCTGAGTACGCGACGATTTCGACGGCGAGGCCGAGGTCGTCGCGCAACAAGGCTTCAGCGTCGCGCACCATGCCGAGAAGGCGGCCCGCCCCGTCGCCCGGCGGCGGGCAGGGCGCGGCGAGCGGCGGCGCGCCGGCGCGGTCGTTGAAGACCGGCCCGGCGCAGGGGACCGCGCTCGTGACGTCGAAATAGACCGTCATGCGCAGCGGCGCCGGCGGGATCACGGGCTCGGGCTCGGGTTCAGGCTCCGGCTCCGGTTCAGGCTCCGGAAAACAGCTGGCGGGGGCCGTCGCCGGGTCGGCGCACGGATCGACGGGTTCGGGCTCCGGTTCGGGTTCGACGACGACGACGGCCGGTTCGGCCGGGCAGGTTTTGAACGGGGCCAGCCGGCAAGGCGTCAAGAACCAGGCCGCAACGATGGCGACCAGCAAAAGGATCAAGAGCCAGAGCCAAAAGAGCCCCGTGCGCTCGTCTTCATATTCCCGATAGCGATCGGCCATGCGTGTCGCCCCTCGTTCACGTCGCGCCAACCGCAAAACGATCGCCGCGCCCCCTTCCCAAACGCTACAATAGCGCGCCCGACCGCGCAGGCAAACACGGCCGCGGAACGGCGCGACGGACCGCCTTGCGCGTCAGTCGACGCGCCAGTCGTGGCTCGGCTTGCGGCCCGTGAGCGCGCGAGCGATCTTCCGTCCCCAGGGCTCGGTCGCGCGCATCCATTGGCCGGGATGAACGAGCGCGCGCCCGCCCCAATCGTCGACGTCGGCCCCGAATTCGTCGACGTCCTCGCGCACATAGAGCATCGCGTTTTGCTTGTACCAGGACGCGACCGCGTCCTCGTCCCAGATCAGCGGGCGCACGACGTCGTGGCGGCGAAAACCCTGGGCGGCGAATTTCTCGGTCCAATAGGACGGCCATCGTTCGTTCACGTGTCCGGTGCCGCCTTGGCGCGGCGCGGCGGCGGAAAACAAGACGAGCGGGCCGTGGGTCGTCAGGTTGTCGACGAAGACGTCCGCGCGCTCGGGGGCGATGTGTTCGGCGACCTCCAGACTGATGACGAGGTCGAACCGCCGATGGAGGTCGAACGCCTGCGCCAGGTCGACGCCGGAGAATTCGGCGGGGTTGAGATAGGTCTGCCCGTTCGCCGCGCCCGGATGGTCGACGCCGTGAACGTCCGCGCCGCCGAAGACGACGGCCGCGGCTTTGAGCCAACCGCCCGCGCCGCATCCGACGTCGAGGACCGATCGCACGTCCGGCATGAGCGGCGCGAGTTTGCGCAAGGTGATCTCGGCGCTCGCGAGGCTGCCGGCCATCTGGTTGGCGTAAAACGCGGCGTCGTAGGTTTTGGCGAGGCGCTGCGACGAGGGGGCGTCGTTTTGGCGGTCGGTCATGGTGCGCGCGTGTCCGTTTCGATTGTCGCGCCGGTTTTGCGCCCCTCGCGCCCTGCGCCGCAAGACCCCCCTCGCTTGACGGCTGCGGCGCGCCTTTCTAGTCCCCGAAAGCCGTAACGAATGCATCGCCATGGCCTCGAATGCGTCGGCGGCCGAACCGCGGTGGTCGGTCGTCGTTCCGTTTTACAACGAGCGCGACGAATTGCCGGCGACGCTCGCCTCGCTCGCGGCGCAAACCGTTCGGCCGCTGCGGTTGATCCTCGTCGACAACGGGTCGACCGACGGATCGGCGGCGGTCGCGCGCGCGGCCTTGGCGGCGGCCGACGCGTCCGGGCTTGAGGCGACGTTTCTGGAGGAGGCGACGCCCGGGCAGGCGGCCGCGCTTGAAACGGGGATCGCCGCGGTGTCGACCGCGTTCGTCGCGATTTGCGACGCGGACACGCGGTACGCGCCGACCTACCTGGCCCGGGCCGAGGCCGCATACGACGCCGAAGGGCCCGGGCTCGTCGCCGTTCTCGGGACCGCGCTTTACGGTCCCGTCGATTGCGCCGACAGTCGCCGGCGCGTTCTGAAAGCGACCGTCGTCCCGAGGATCTTACGCCGGCAATGCCACGCCGGCGGGTACGCCCACACGTTCCGCACTGAGGCGTTGAAGGCGAGCGGCGGGTATTCGCGCGCGCTATGGCCCTACCTGCGTAAGGACCACGAACTCGTCCATCGCGTGTGGAAACAGGGGCGCGTGCGCCATGATCCGGGCATGCATTGCTTTGCGAACGACCGGCGCACCGCGCGGCTTCCCTGGTCGCTGGCCGAGCGGGCGCTGTACCATGCGACGCCGTTCTCCTTGAAGGACTGGTTCTTCTACCGGTTTTTGGCCGGGCGTATGGCCGCGCGCCAAGCCGACGAGCGCCTGCTCCGTCAGCGCCCATGGGAGGCGAAGGCGGACGGCTGACCGCGGTCGCCGGCCTCGCGCGCCCGGCGCCGACGAAGCCTGTAGACGCCGGCCGCGCGGCTGGTAGGTTCCGCGCGCTATGGCCACGACTTCTCTTACAAGCGACGCCGCGTTCGGCGCGCCCGCCCGCCCCGAACCCGCGCGTCCCGAAAAAGCCGACGACGGCGGGGCCCCGCAGATCCTTCTATTTGTCGTTGCGACGCTGTTGGTGTTTCTGCTGGTGCGCGGCGGGACCGACTTCGTATCGGGTCCCGGGCTCGCTTATGTGCCGTTGTGGGGGCTGATCGTTCTCGCCCCCTCGGCCGCGTTCGCCTGGGTGACCTATGACGACCACGCGCCGTTCATGCGGCGCTTTAGTCAGGCGAGCGCGATTTTCCTGACGTTTTACTTCGCCACCGAGCCGTTCGAGATCCCTTACGCGGCGATCGACCATGGCCATCCGGCCGCGCTTTTTCATCGATACGGGCGTTGGCTCGGGATCGCGCTCGGCGTCGCCGCCTGGTTCCGGCCGGCGGCGGTTTACGCGGGCGCGATGACGCTGTGGCTGATGCGCGACCTCAATGGGCCGATCACGGGCTTTTACTTCTCAAATCTCGACATTCGAAACGTCGCGGAAGTGTTGGCGCTTTGCGGGGCCGGGTTCACGCTGTTGGGCGCCTCGATGCAAAACCCGACCTTGCGCCGCTACACGTCCGTCGACGCCCACGTGGTGCAGCGGGCGGCGATCTTGATGTTCGCGATCGGGTTCGGCGGGCATTTCGGGAACTATTTTTACTCGGCGATCGCCAAACTCGCCCTCGACGGGGGCGTTTTCTCCTGGCTGTTCGACAACCGTTTGTATGACGGCGTCCCGGGCGCGCTTGAGCGCGGCACGTTTCCGTTCGCGCTGTCGCCGGCGGCGACGCAGGTCGTCTACGACTGGATGAAGGCGCTCAATCTGCCGTTGCACCTCGGCAGCTTCGCGGCGCAGTTCGCCGCCGTTTTCGCCATCTGGCGGCGCACCTGGGTCATGGCGCTGACCGTCGTCTACGACCTCTTTCACGTCATCGTTTACGTGACGTTCGGGCTGATTTTCTGGAAATGGATCGCGCTGAACGCCATCGTTTTGGCGACGTTAACGGCAGTGCCCGACGCGATGTGGACCCGCAGCGTGCGCTACGTCGCGCTCGCCTCGGTGCTCGCCGGCGCGGTCTTCTTCAAAACCGCGACGCTCGCCTGGTACGACTCGCCGGGCTTCATGTCGGTCTATTTTGAGGCCGAGATGCAAGACGGCGAACGGGTCCGCCTGCCGCCGGCGTTTTTCCATTCCGCGTCCTATCAGATCAGCCAGGCGCGGCTCTACGCGCCGCCCGCCGAAGGGCATTTCAACTTCGCGATCTGGGGCTCGGTCTTGCGGTACGCGGACGTCAAAGCCGGGCGGGAATGCCGCGCGCCGGAACGCGACGGCCCGCCGGAAGCGCGATACGGGCCCGTCGAGGCCGTGCGCGCGTACATCGCCGAGCACCACAAAAAGGTCCTTCGCGACGCACGCCCCGACGGCACCTACAAAGTCGGGCCCTACATCCACCACCACATGCCCTCGCCCTTCATCACCCCGAGGAGCGCGCAGATCCAGGTCCGCGACATTGCGGCCTACCGGTGGATCGTCGAATCCGTTTGTCTCGGCCTTGAAAACGGCCGCCTGACGCGCGACGTGCTTCAACGGACGGAAATTCCGTTGTTGGAGGTGGGACCATGACCGACGCCCGCGACATCTACATCGTCTATGACGGCGAGTGCCCATTCTGCTCGGCCTACGTGCGAATGGTCCGCCTGCGCGAGATCGCGGGCAAGGTGCACCTCCTCGATGCGCGCGCGCCGCACCCGGTCGTCGACGACCTTAAAGCGCGCGGGTACGACCTCGACGAGGGCATGGCGCTTAAGATCGGCGACGCGATTTATCACGGCGACGAGTGCGTGCACCAGTTGGCCATGCTGACCGGGTCGTCGGGGTTCTTCAATCGCTTTCATTTCTGGGTGTTTCAGAACGAAGCGCGCGCGAAAGCGATCTATCCGACCTTACGCGCCGGTCGCAATCTCGCCTTGAAACTCCTCGGCAAGCGCAAGATCGCCGAGGCTGAAGCCGCGCAAGCGGGCTGATCGGTCCCGGCGGCGGCGCTCGAGGCGGCGGCGGGCCGGTGCGCTACGCGAACGTCGTCGTTTTGACCGGCGCGGGCGTTTCCGCGGAGTCCGGCGTTGCGACGTTTCGCGATCCAGGAGGCGTTTGGGCGCGCTACGATTACCGCGAGGTCGCGACCCCCGAAGGCTTCGCGGCGAACCCCGATCTCGTCCACGAATTCTACAATGCGCGCCGCGCCGGCCTCGCGGACGTCGAGCCCAACGCCGCCCATTACGCGCTCGCGGCGTGGGAACGGGCGCAGGTCGACGCCGGCGGCGCCTTTACGCTCGTGACGCAAAATGTCGACGATCTCCATCAACGCGCCGGGTCGACCGCGATCTTGGCGATGCACGGCTCGCTCGTGCGATCCCTGTGCGGCGTTTGCGGCGACCGGCGCGACTGCCGGCGCGACCTCGCCGTATCGGACCGATGCGCCGCCTGCGGCGCACGCGGCGCCGTACGGCCGGACGTCGTTTGGTTCGGCGAAACGCCGTATTTGTTGGATGAGATCGACGAGGCCATGGCGGGCGCCGATTTGTTCGTGTCGATCGGCACGTCCGGGGCGGTTTACCCCGCCGCCGGCCTCGTGGCGCAGGCGCGGGCGCTCGGCGTTGCGACGGTCGAGTTGAACTTAGAGCCGTCGGACAACGCAAGCCTCTTCTCCGCCGCGCGGTACGGCCCGGCGAGCGTGATCGTTCCGGCCTTCGTCGACGCGGTCCTAAACGATCGTTTCGACGGCGCATGAAAGGAACGCCGCGCCGCGGTCCGAGGGGGCTTGTCAGACGGCGCCGTTCACCCCATCCTCTCACCCATTGTTCAACAAACGAAAGGAGGTGGTCTGATGTCGAGTGACTTCTTGCAGCGTGAAGGGTTTTGCGGGAATGCACGGGACGCGGAGCAACCTCCGCTTGCGCGCTGACCGACAGGCGTACGCCGTTTGACGCGGCGGCCCTGAAGCCTTCGGGCTGCAGAGTTCACGCCCGCTCCGTTTAGAGCGGTTAGGGTCGCCGAAAGGCGGCCCTTTTTATTTTTTCAAGACGCGCGTCCGGACCGTGTCGCCGGCTCAGGCTGGAGAGAGAATTCTTCCGTATACGGAAAGCCCTTATCCTGTGGAACGGGCCCGACGCCGCCTCACGGAGGATCGGCGATTCGACCCCGATAGGCGCCGCGCTAGAGCGTCGGAGCTTTGTATTCAAATCATTCCGACGCTCTAGATTTTTGTTTTGAGCGCCTGAGCGGTCTTTACCCGATCCAATGTGATCATCCGGCGCTTTAGGCGAATTGGATCGACAGCCACTCGGCCATGAGCGCCGGCTTGTCTTCGCCTTCGATCTCGACTTTCGCCGCGTATTTGAACGTCCACCGGCCGGGCATTTTTTCGTCGGCGCTCATCAGCGTGAAGACGCCGCGCACGCGTTTGCCGGCGTGGACCGGGCTCATGAACCGCATCCGATCGAAACCGTAATTGAGGCCCGCCGTCGCGCCCTCCAATTGCAGCATCCCGTCCGCCGCCATGCGCGACAACAGCGAGAGCGTCAAAAACCCGTGGGCGATCGTTCCGCCGAACGGCGTCGCCTTGGCGCGCTCCTCGTCGACATGGATGAATTGATGATCTTCCGTGACGTCGGCGAAAACGTTGATGCGCTCCTGGTCGACGAGCAGCCAGTCGGAGACGCCGGTCTCCTTACCGACGAAGTCCTTGAGTTCGTCCGGACGCACCGTTTTCACCGGCTCAATACCCCCGCATGCGGGCGAGCGCGTCGGCGTGAAACGCGGCGTCGCCGAACATTTCCTGGGCGACGCGGATGCGTTTCATATAAAAGCCGACGTCATATTCGTCCGTCATGCCGACGCCGCCGTGCATTTGGATCGCCTCTTGGCTGGCGAGTTTGGCGACCGCCCCCGCCTTGGCCTTCGCAAGAGCGCAAATCGCGCCGGCGTTTTCCGGCCCCGTATCGAGATCTTGCAGCGCTTTGAGAACGGCGGATTTGACGAGCTCGATTTCGCTGTAGAGATGCGCCGCACGGTGTTGCAGCGCTTGGAACGACCCGATTTCTTTGCCGAATTGTTTGCGCTCTTTGAGATAGTCCGTCGTCATCTCAAAAGCGGCCTGCGAGGAACCGGACATCTCCGCCGCCAGCGCCGCGCGACCGGCGTTGAGGACGCCGTTCAGGACGCTCGCGCCGCCGTCGACCTCGCCAATGACGTCGTCGCCCGTCGCGTCGACCTTGTCGAGCGTCACCCGGGCGTAATTCCGACTGTCGACCATCGCGGTGCGCTCGAAGTCGACGCCGTTCGCGGCCGCGTCCACCAAAAACAGCGTAACGCCGTCTTCCTCGCCCGACGCACCGGCCGTGCGCGCGGCGACGATCAGCTTATCGGCCGAGACCGCGTCGGCGACGAACGTTTTTTCGCCGCTGATCGAGAAGGCGTTGCCGGATTGCGCCGCTTGCGTCTCAATTTTGAACGGCGCGTGCTTGGGCCCTTCGTCGACGGCGAGCGCGGCGACGAGGTCGCCCGCCGCGATCGCCGGCAAGCATTTGTCTTGCATCGCCGGCGACGCATAGCGGCCGAGCGCCGTCGCCGCTAAGACCGCCGTCGACAAAAACGGCGAGGCCGTCAGGGTGCGCCCCATCTCTTCGGCCAGGAGCCCGGCCCCGACGAAGCCGAAGTCCGCCCCGCCGTGATCTTCGTTGATCAAGATTCCCGCCCAGCCCATCTCGGCCATCTCTTTCCAGAGCGCCGGGTCGTAGGCGGTCTCGCTGCCGCTATCGCGCAGTTTGCGGAACGCGGCGACGGGCGCTTTCTCGTCGAGAAAGCCGCGCGCGGACTCGCGCAGCATGTCTTGTTCTTCGGTGAGGACCAGGGGCACGGGCGGGCGCAGCTCCTATTTTAAGGATTGTCGTTCAAGCGGCGAAGGGCGATAGCGCCCACAAAATCATGCCCGTTCCGGCGGCCCCGCCGAACCAGACGAGCGAGCGGACCGGCCCCAAGCCGGCCACATAAGAAACGAGGTAAGCAAGGCGCGACCAGAAGAAGACCGCGGCCCCCAAATCGGTCAGCCCGCCGAGCTTATCGGTCGCCGAGGCGACGAGCACGAGCGGGGCGAACAACACCATCGCCTCGGTGAAGTTCGCCTGCGCGCGTTTGGCCCGCATCAGGCCGACGCCTTCGGGCGCAAAATCGTCGCGATTGCCGAGCAGCGTTTTCGGGTCGTACTTTAAGTTGGCGAAGACGCCTTGCACGACGATGTTCGCGCCGTAAAGCGCGACCGAAAGGACGAGATAGTCGAGCGCGTTCATCGCGGGGCGCCGGGTTAAGCGCCTGGCAGTTCGAGCAAGTGTTTGGCGATGATGTTCAACTGCACTTCGCTCGTGCCGCCTTCAATCGAATTCGCCTTCGTGCGCAGCCAGGATTTTGCGAGCTTGCCGTCGTCGGAGCGCTCGCCCTCCCATTCAAGGCCGTCCGAGCCGGCACAGTCCATGGCGAGTTCATACCGACGCTTGTTGTACTCGGTGCCGTAATATTTGAGGACGGACGACTTGGCGCCGACGCCCTGGCCGGCTTTCGCCTCGTCCTTCATCCGTTCCATCGTCAGCAAAAACGCCCAGCCGTCGATGTCGGCGTCGACGATTTCGCCGCGCAGGATCGGGTCGGCGAGGCGGCCCGTTTCGTCGAGACCGATCGTTTGAACGGCGAGTTCGCCGGGCCCGCGTCCGCCGAGAAGCCCGCCGCCGCCGGCGCCGATCATTTCGCGCTCATGGGTCAACAAATACTTCGCAACGTCCCACCCGCGATCTTGCTCGCCGACGATCGCCGACACGCCCGGCGCGTGCTCTTTGGGCGCGCGGACGTCGTCGAAGAAAGTCTCGCAAAAGGGCGATTTGCCGGAAATCAACCGGATCGGCCGCGTCGTCACGCCTTCGCTTTGCATGTCGACCAGGAGGAACGAGATGCCGTGATGTTTGGTTTTGGTGTTGTCCGTACGCACAAGGACGAAGATCCAGTCCGCCTTGTCGGCGTAGGACGTCCAGACTTTTTGTCCGTTGACGACCCAATGGTCGCCGGCGTCTTCGCATTTGCACTGCAGGGAGGCGAGGTCCGAGCCGGCGTTCGGCTCGGAATAGCCTTGGCACCACCGGATCTCGCCGCGCGCGATCGGCGGCAGGAAGAACGCCTTTTGATCGTGCGTGCCGTATTTGAGGAGCGCCGGGCCGAGCATCCAGATCCCGAAGCTCTCCAGCGGCGAGCGCGCGCCGATCCTGCGCATCTCCGATTTGAGGATCTTCGTCTCATCTTTCGAAAGTCCCCCGCCGCCATACTCTTTCGGCCAGGTCGGCACCGTCCAGCCGCGCGCCGCCATGCGCTCCAGCCAGACGCGCTGCGCGTCCGATTCAAACGTCCAGTTGCGCCCGCCCCAGCAGATGCCGTCCTCGCCGTCCATGGGCGTGCGCATCTCGGCGGGGCAGTTGTCTTCAAGCCAGGCGCGCGTTTCGGCGCGGAAGGCGTCCAGGTCGGTCATGGCGTTGGCTCGCTCCACTTGCGGCGCAAGATCAAACGGCGGGCCGGGGGGCCGCGCAACCGATTTGCACAGTTAACGCGCCTTTCCCCGCCGGGCCGAAAGGCGCATGCTTCGCAAGAGAGCGGGACCCCGCGCCCCTAGCCGAAAGCGACGCTGATGAAAGAAAAAGACTATGAGGAGGCCCTCGCCGACCTCGAATTCGAGCTCGCCAAGTTGCAAGAGACCGTGCAGCGCAAGGGCCTGAAGGTCGCCATTCTCTTTGAAGGCCGGGACGCGGCGGGCAAAGGGGGGCTCATCAAGACGGTCATGCGCCGGATGAACGCGCGCGTGTGGCGCGTCGTCGCCCTGCCCAAACCCTCGGACCGCGAGCGCACCCAATGGTATTTTCAGCGTTACGTCGCGCACCTGCCGGCGGCCGGCGAGGTCGTCCTGTTCGACCGCTCTTGGTACAACCGCGCCGTCGTCGAACCCGTCATGGGGTTTTGCTCGCCGTTCGAATATGAGGCGTTTATGCGCGAGGTCCCGGCGTTCGAACGTATGCTGATCGACAGCGGGATCATTCTCATCAAGTACTGGCTGCACGTCTCCGCGGAGGAACAAGAAAAGCGCTTTCGCGACCGCGCCGAAGACCCCCGCAAACGCTGGAAACTGTCGCCGGTGGATCTTGAAGGCCGGGCGCGCTGGGTCGAGTTCGCCCGCGCCCGCGACCGGATGTTCGACGAAACGAGCACGGATATCGCGCCGTGGCGGGTCGTCGAGGCGAGCGACAAGCGCAAGGCGCGCCTCAATTGCATCCGCTCGATCCTCGACGTCGTGCCCTACGAATTCAACGAAGACGCGTTCGAGCCGATCGCGCTGCCGCCGCGCCAAACGCCGGAAGAGGCGCGATATGACGAGCGACCGCTCGAAAAGTTGAACGTCGTCAAGGACCGCTATTAGCCCGGCGCCGGCCGGTCGCCGATCGGTGTGACGAACGGAACGCAGCCTCGCGCGGCGCGGGCTTTTTGCGCACATTGCTGAGGCCCCGTCCTTTCCGGGCCGTAGCGCCCGATTTTGAGGCGGCCAGCAAACGGCGTCCTGATTGGCCGGGGTCGACGGTCGCAATTTTTTCGCTACAGATGTCGCGGCACTTTGAGGGGCGATTTCATGAATCGGGCGTTGTTGATCGCGCTTGCCGCGCTGTCGGTCCTCGCCGGCTGCGGCCAGTCGGAAGACGCGGCGGCGCCGGCGCCGCCTGCGACGACGTCTAGCGGGGCGGCCGGAAGCGGCGCGCCCGCCCTTACTCAAAGCGCATTGGATGCGATGTTGACGCGTTACGACGTGCCGGGGGCGGCGGTCGCGTCGTTCGCCGGTTGCGGCGAGGCCGAGATCACCGTCGCCGGCGTCGCCGACCTGGAGACGGGCGCGCCGATTGGGGCGACCTCCGTATTCGAGGCCGCGTCTCTTTCAAAAGCCGTATTCGCCTATCTCGTCATGCAGCTCGTCGACGAAGGCGTCGTCGACCTCGACCGCCCGCTCGCCGAAACGTTCGACTACGCACGAATTGAAGACGACGCGTCGTACGCGCTGATCACGCCGCGGATGGTTCTAACCCATCGCACAGGGCTGCCGAATTGGGTCGACTCCGCAACGCCCTTCGCAGAGCAGACCGCGCCGATCCCGTTCGCCGCCCCGCCCGGAACCGAATTCACCTATTCGGGCGAAGCGTTTCAGCTTCTCCAGGCTTTCGTCGAGCGCGAGACCGGGCGGTCGCTCCAACAATTGTTTTCCGAACGGCTCGGCGACGTGATGCCGCATTCGACTTATGTGCGTCCGCTTGCGGACGGATCCGCCGCGACGCGCGGCTACAAGCGCGCAAGCGCGCCGGAGACCGGCCGCGACATGACGAGCCTCACCGACACGGCCATGTCCGCGTCGTCGCTCGCGACGACTGCCGGCGACTTCGCCGCGTTCGTCGCGCATGTTTGCCGCGGCGACGGGTTGGCGGCGTCGACCCATGAGGCGATGATCCGCCCGCAGTCTCCCGTGCCCGCCGACGGGTCGGCCTTGCCAACGTCCTGGGGCCTCGGCTGGATGACGGCCGATATCGGCGGGGCGACGTTTGTCGGGCACGACGGCAGCAATGACGAATACAGAGCGCTTGGCGGGTATGTGAAGGAAACGGGCGAGGGGATCGTCATCCTGACGAACGCGTCGACCGGCGGCGACCTCATTGAAGCGTTCGTTCAGGAAGGCTCGCAGGACGCAGTAGTGGAGTAGCGCGAGCGTTACGCAGCCCCTGCGGATTATGCGAACAACGGGGCCAGGGTCGCGATTGCGGTCTCGGCTTCGTCTCGGTCGGGCGTTTCGTCTTCGAGGCCGTAGCCGTAGTCGTCGTTCGGGCCGGACTGCTGGACGATAACGCCGTCGCGTCGCGAGAGCGCGGTGACGCCGCGGTAATAGACGCCGTAGCGCGCTTCCGGCTGAGCCGGCAGCCAGGCGATCTGACCACGGACGGGCGCCAGATCGTCGGCGCCCCAGAGCGCCTTGGCCCCATAACCCGCGCAATTGACGATCGTCCGTTCCGGGAGCGTTAATACGCTCGCCCTGTCGGCGAAGGTGCGGCGTTCCAGCCGGCCGCCCATTAGGCGAAAGTCTCGCACCAAGCGTTCGGTGTACGTGGCGATATTGAAGATGAGCTCCTCGCCGCCGCGCGCGGCGGCCGCGTTGAACGGAAGCGACCCCATGGCCACGTCCCGCCAGGCCGGGGTCAACTCGCGCAGACGGCGGTAGAGGGCCATATAATCGCGGGTTGCAGGCGTGCGGGGCGCGCGCCGAGCGTCGCGGAGCGCAAAGCGCGGCTGAAATTCGACCGATCGGCCGGCGTCGCCGGCGTAGCGATGGTGGGCGGCGTAGGAAACGCGCGCCCATCGCTCCCAACGGTCGGCGAAGTCGGGGCGCGCGGCGTCGCCGAGCGCGATGCGGCTCGACGGCGACCATACGCCAGTCGCGCGCGCCGAGCGCGTCTCCATCGGAAAATCGGCCGCATAGATCGTAACCCGCGCGCCGCGCTCGGCGAGCCGGATCGCGGTCGTCAGGCCGATCACCCCGGCGCCGATCACCGCGACCGCGCCCGGTTCTCCGGAGAGTGCAAGGCCCGCCGCCTCGTCCGCGCACCCCCACGACAACGACCAGCCGGAGCCGCCATGCCCGTAATTGTGGACGACGCGCCGGCCGTCGACGTTTTCCGCGTCGAGGCGCGGGCCCGCCGGACGAAAGGGACGGGTGCAGACGGTGATGCGGGTTATGCGGTCCGCGCTGAGCCGCAACGGGGCGAGCGGCGCGGTCGGCGCCCAGTCGGCGCGCCCTCCCGCGGACCGGCCGAACGGTCCGCCCGCGCAGCCGCCGGCGAGCGCCATGCCGGCGCCGATGAGAAGGCGTCGTCTATCGGGCGTGGCGGTCATGATCAAACGGCCCTTCCACGGCCCGCGGCGTCAGTCCGCGACCGCGCTCCAGCTTGCGGGATAGTGTAGGGCGACTTGTTTGACCGTGCGCTTGTCGAATTTCTCCGTGCCAAGACGGGGCAGGGCTTGCGGCGAGATCCAAACATGTTCGGGGACTTTAAAGCCCGCGAGATCGTCCGCCATAAAGTCGCGCAGGGCCTTGGCGTCGAGGTCCGATCCGTCTTTCGGAAACACGACGAGGCCGACGCGTTCGCCGAGCACCTCGTCCGGCACCGAGAACGCCGCCGCTTCACCGACGCTCGGATGCGCGTAGGCGCGCGCTTCGACTTCAAGGCACGAGATGTTTTCGCCGCCGCGAATGATGAGATCTTTCAGGCGATCGACGATGAAGACGAAACCGTCTGCGTCCATGCGGCCGAGATCGCCGGTGCGGAACCAGCCGTCGTCGGTCAGCGCTTTGGCCGTCTCCTCCGGCAAGTTGAGATAACCCCGGAAGGTCGCGGGCGAGCGGATCCAGACTTCGCCGACTTCGCCGATCGGCGTTTCCTCGCCGTCTTCGGTGAAGATCTTGACGTCCGTCACGGGCGCGATCGCTTGCCCGGTCGAATCCGGGCGATCGAGATAGTCCTGGAGCGAATTAACGCAGCCGAGCGCGTTCGTTTCCGTCAAGCCGTAGCCGACCGACGGATAGCCGCCGCCGAAGCGTTCGCGCAGCTGGCCGACATGGTCGGCCGGGCGTTTGGCGCCGCCCGCGGCGATGTCCAGGAGGCTCGGCAGGCCTTCCTCGCCGGCGGCGTCGATTAGTTCGTAAGACTGCGAGGGGACGCCGACGAACGACGTCAGCTCGTGCTTGCGGATCAATTCGCACGCGTCCTGCGGCGTCCAGCGGTACATCATGACGACGCGCCGGCCCGCAATCAGAGAAAACATGAAGATCGAATGCGAGCCCGTGACGTGAAACAACGGGATCCCGAGAAGAACGCCCGGATCCTCCCCATAGGGAGAAACGCCGCCGCGCGCTTCTTTCAGGGTCAGGACTTTGTACGCCCAAGACAAAAGCGCCGTAATCGCGCTGCGATGGGTGAGAATGACGCCCTTCGGATGGCCCGTCGAGCCGGACGTATAACTGATGCAAAAATCATCGTCCGGCTGAATGTCGACCGGCGGCGGCGTCGGCGTTTCGCTGGCGGCGAGAAGGTCTTCGAAACGCGCGTCGGCGCCGTCGCCCTGTTCGCGCGCGAGGATCAGCGTAAGGCCGAGGTCGGCGCGCACGGGTTTGAGGTAATCGAGCCGCTTAGCGTCGACCACGACGTGTTTCGCGCCGCAGTCTTTGAGCGCGTAGGTCAGCTCGTCGGCCTTCCACCACGCATTGAGCGGCACGACGACCGCACCGAGCGAGATGACGCCCATGTAGGCGACGCACCACTCCGGGTAGTTGCGCATCGCGATCGCGACGCGGTCGCCTTTGCCGATCCCATACTGATCTTTCAGGGCGTGCGCGAAGCGGCAGCCCTGCGCGAAGGCGTCGCGAAAGGACAGCGTTTCGTCGTTGAACGTGATGAACGGTTTGTCGCCATGGGTGGCGCCGAAGGCGAAGATGCCGACGAGATTGGGCGGAGCGTTTTTGAAGACCCGATAGGTCGCGCCGCGGATCTCGGCTTCGCCGACCTCGTAGAGCGGGCTCGACGCGCGCACGCGTTCGGCGGCGGCTTCGAGATCTTCGGGCGTGAATTTGATCGGCGCGTTGGCGAAGGCTTCGGCGTACGAGACGGCCTCGGACATGAACGGGCGCTCCTTAGTATTTTTGCCTGAAATTGCATCCTGTTAGCGTTATGGCCGCGGCGCGCAAACAAATTCGCGCACGGTTTGCGACACATAGCCGCTCACCTACCCGTTTTTAGTCGCCGCGCCGCGCCGGGTGTTCGGCGTCCGGCAACGGGCGGGCGAGGAGGTCGGCGACGATGGCGTCGAGCGTGCGCGCGCCGGCGACGAGGTCGGCGACGGCGGCGCAAATGGGCAGGTCGACGCCGGCCTTGCGCCCGAGCGCGACGACCCCGGCGGCCGCGGCCGCGCCCTCCGCGACGGTCCGCCGCCCGGCGAGATGCGCTTCGAGCGTCTCGCCGGCGCCGAGCGCGCGCCCGAGGACCATGTTGCGGCTTTGCGTCGAGGTCGCCGTCAACACGAGGTCGCCGAGCCCGGAAAGGCCTGTCAGCGTTTCCGGCTCGGCGCCGAGCGCCCCGGCGAGGCGGGCGAGTTCGGCAAAGCCCCGCGCGATCACCGCGGCGCGGGCGGACGCGCCGAGGCCGCGCCCCTCGGCGACGCCGGCGGCGACCGCGAGGACGTTTTTCACCGCACCGGCAAGCTCGACGCCGACGAGGTCGCGCGAGCGGTAGGGCCGAAAGTGCGGGGCGGCGAGGCTCGCCGACCAACGCGCCGCCAGCGCGTCGTCGGCGCAGGCGAGGGTCACCGCCGTCGGCATGCCGCGCGCGACGTCCGCCGCGAAGGACGGGCCCGACAACACGGCCCGCGGCGCGGCGGGCCATACCTCGGCGAAGACCTCCGTTAACAGGGCGTGCGTGTCGCGCTCGACGCCTTTTGAACATAAGAGCACAGGCACGCCGATCGGCGCGACGCGTTCGAGGGCGGCAATATGCGGGCGCGCCGCCTGGATCGGGGTGACGAACGCGACCGCGTCGACGGTCGCGAGCGCCGCCAAATCGTGGGTCGCGCGCACCCGTTCATGGAGCGCGACGCCGGGCAGGTAGTCCCGGTTCTCCCGAGCGGCCGCGATGCCGTCGGCAACAGCGGCGCGGCGCGCCCAGAGGACCACGTCGGCGCCGTTGCCCGCGAACAGCTGCGCGAGGGCGGTTCCCCAGGCGCCGGCCCCGACGACGCCGATCCGCGTGAAAGCCGCCTCGGCGGTCACGCCACGGCTTCGACTTTCACGACCTCGGGGACGTAGTGCTTGAGGAGATTTTCAACGCCCGACTTCAGCGTCATCGTCGAGGACGGGCAGCCCGAACAGGCGCCGAGCAGCGCCAAAAAGACGACGCCGGTGCGCGGTTCGTAGTGCTTGAAAATAATGTCGCCGCCGTCGGCCGCGACCGCAGGGCGCACGCGCGTTTCCAACAAGTCCAAGATCTGTTCGACGGTTTCTCGGTCGTCGCCCTCATACTCGTCGAGGGTCGTCGCGGGCTTAACGGCGGGCGCTTCGGCTCCCTCGATCATCACCGGCAGTTTAGCGACGAGGTGGTCCGCGATGACCCCAAGTAGGGCCGGCTTGACCGCGGTCCACTCGGTGGCCGGATCCTTCGTGACGGTGACGAAGTCGGCCCCGAGATAAACGCCGGCGACGCCCTCGACCGCAAAAAGCGCTTGCGCCAAGGGCGACGCGGCGGTCGTGTCTTCGTTGGGAAAATCAATCCCGAGGGCGGGCATGCCGTATTTGTCGAGGCCGAGTACGGCCTCGCCGGGCAGGAATTTCATCGATTGCGGGTTCGGAGTGTCTTCCGTTTGGATGAACATCGGCGGCTCGCAAGGTTGCTTGTGTGCTAGCTAGGCGCGCCGAGCCGGACTCGCAAGCGCGCCCCGGCCGTGTCAGTCGCCTTGTCTCCAAGCATCGGCGAAAAGGCGAGGGCGCCAGCCGGAAACCGCGACAATATCGTACCGCACGGCGCAGTCGCCGGCGCCGGGAACGCGCGCGAGATAAAGGCTTGAGGCGGCTTCGATGCGCCGGCGCGCCTGCGGCCCGACCGCAGCGACCGCATCCTCAGGGCGCCGGCGTGCTTTGACCTCCGCAAAGACGACCAGCCGGCCCCGCCGCAAGACGAGATCGACCTCGCCGGCGCGGGTCTTGTAGCGGCGCGCCAGAACCGCAAACCCGGCCAATCGGTAGCGCCATTCGGCCAGGGTTTCGGCGCGTCGGCCGGCGCGTTCGGCATGGCGGCGCGCCTCGGCGGTCACGGGTCGCGCCCGGCGCGTTGCAACGCAAGCGCGGCCGCATAAGCGGTCTTTTTGGCGACGCCCAGGGCGTCCGCCGCCGCCGCTGCGGCGTCTTTCACGCTCATCGACTGCAACGCGTCGGCGAGAAAGGCGTCGAGATCGGCCGCGTCCGCCGGCGGCGCCGCCGGCGGGTGCACGACGACGACGATTTCGCCTTTCGGCGGCGCGCTCGCGTAGCGCTCAGCCAACGTCGCGAGCGATCCCTCTACGGTTTCTTCGAACCGCTTGGTCAATTCCCGGGCGACCGCCGCGCGGCGGTCGCCGAACGCGTCGGCCATGGCGGCGAGGCTCGCCGCGAGCCGCGGCCCGGTCTCGTAAAAAATAAGCGTCGCGTCGATCGCGTTCAGACCCGCAAAAAACGCTTCGCGCGCGCCCGGCTTTGCGGGCGGAAAACCGGCGAAAAAAAAGCGGTCCGTCGGGGCGCCGGCGACCGACAGCGCCGCGATCGCGGCGGACGGTCCCGGTACGGCGAAAACGGGGATCTCGGCGTCGCGCGCGGCGCGCACGAGTTTGTAGCCCGGATCGGAAATCAACGGCGTGCCGGCGTCGCTGACGAGGCAGACGGCCTCGCCGGCCGCGAGGCGCGCGAGCGCGGCGGGGCGCACCCGTTCGGCGTTGTGGTCGTGGTAGGCGAGGAGCGCGGCCTTTACGCCGAGCGCGGCGCAGAGTTTGCCGGTTTCGCGCGTGTCCTCGCACAACACGACGTCGGCGCCGGCCAGCACCGCGGCGAGGCGGGGGCTTGCGTCGCCGAGATTGCCGATGGGCGTTGCGGCCACATAAAGGCCGCCCGCCGGTCGTTCTATTACCGTCTCGTTACGCTCGGTGCGATCGATTGTGGGCCTCCGGCGACGCGCGATAGGTTTTCGCTCGCGCTCGGGCGTGGCATAGACGGCGCGTGCGGCGCAAGCGGGGCGCGGGTGAAGAGGAAATTCCAGATGCTTCAGCGGATCGAGATCGCGGCGCGTCAGGCGCGGCGCGCCTTGGCGGGGATCGCCCTCGTCGTCGCGGCGGCCTGCTCGACAAGCGGCGGCGGCGGCGGGCCGGAGGTCGTCTCGCGCGCGCCGGCGAGCGGACCCGACTTTGAGGTTGCGCCGCCGCGATCGCTCGATCCCGGCGAGGCGCGTACCTATGACGACGAGGGCTTCGTGCGCCCGCTGCACTTGCGCGGCGAGGAGCCGGTCCGCGTCGCCTTATTGTTGCCGTTCAGCGCGCCGTCGGAGAGCGCCCAGAAGATCGCCTCGGCGATGTTCGACGCCGCGCAGCTTGCCACCTTCGAGGCGGGCGACCGGCGTTTCGTCTTAATCCCCAAAGACACCCGCGGCGAGCCGCAAGCCGCCGCCGCCGCCGCCCGTTCGGCGCTTGCGGACGGTGCGGAGATGATCCTCGGGCCGCTCTATGCGGAGTCCGTCGCAGCGGTCGCGCCCGTCGCGCGCGCGGCGCGCACGCCGGTCGTCGCGTTTTCGTCGGACGTCAACGTCGCCGGCGACGGCGTCTATCTGTTGAGCTTTCCGCCGGAGATCGAGATCAACCGCGTGACCGACTACGCCGTTCAAAGCGGCATTACGCGCTTCGGTCTTCTGGCGCCCGCCAACGATTTCGGCGAGCGGGTCGCCAATTCGTTTGCGCAGAACATCGCGGTCAACGGCGCCACGCTCGTCCACGGCGAGCGCTACGAGCAAGACCCCGACAAAATGCTCGCGCCGGCCAAGCGCCTCGCGCAGTACTCAAAAGAGATCATCCCGGTCGAGCAACGCCACGATTATGATCCGGACAAGGACGGCGCGACGCCGGAAGGCGTGCAGCTCGGGGCGGTGCAAGGCTACCAAGCCGTCTTGATGCCGGAACAAGGCACGCTCTTGCGGGCGCTTGCGCCGCTGCTTCCCTATTACAACGTCGACATCAACCGCGTGAAACTGCTCGGCGTTTCGGCCTGGAACAATCCGGGCCTGACGCGTGAGCCGGCGCTGCGCGGCGGCTGGTTCGCCGCGCCGGAACCGGAGGTCAGCGAGGCCTTCCGCCGGCGTTACCGCGACACGTTCGGGGCCAACCCGCCGCGGCTCGCCTCCTTGAGCTATGACGCGACCTTGCTCGCCGCCAAGCTCGCCCAAGATCCCGGCAAACGCCGGTTCGGCGCGCGGGCGATCGCCGACCCGAACGGCTATTTCGGGGCCGACGGCCTGTTCCGCTTGCGCCGCGACGGAACCGTCGAGCGCGGCTTGGCGATCCTGGAAATTCAGCCGCAAGGCATCCAACTCGTCGATCCCGCGCCGCGCAGCTTCTTGCCGTCGTTTTAGAGGCGAGGAGCCGTCATGACCCGCTTTACTGCGCTCGTTCGCGCTGCGGCTTTCTTTGCGGTCTTTTCGCTCGGCGGACCGGCGGGCGCCCAAGAACCCGTCGTTGACGGGAAAGCCGCGCTCGCCGCGGCGACGCAAGCCGCCCAAGCCTACAAAGACGCGCGCTGGGCGTTCACCATGACCTACACGGAATATGACGCCAAGGCCGACGAGGCGGGCGAAGGCGGCGTGCGCGACGCGGACGCGCCGCCGCGCGTTTATAAATTACGCTTTGATCCGCGCCGCGCGGAAGGCGAGCGCTGGAAGGTGATCGCGCCGGCCCCGGAAGCGCTCTCCAAAGACGAGCGCAAGTCGCTGAAAAAACTGCAGGCCGCCCCGACCCCGGACGAAGGGCTGATCTATGACGGGCTCGTCGATGTCGACGATTGGACGCTCGTTGAGGAGACCGCGCAAACGGCGTCATTTTCGGGCGCCCTCGTCGATCCGAATACGCCCGAGAAAATCCGCGAGGCGATGGCGATGACCGTCGACGTCGACAAGGCGGGTCAGTTCGTCGAAGCCGTGCGCGTGACGGCCGTCAAACCGTTCAAGCCGGCGCCCATCGCAAAAGTCACCGGGCTTGCGCAACGCCAGGACTACGCCCCGCTCGAACCCGGCGGCCCGGTCCTGTTGCGTAAAAGCGAGACGCGGCTTTCGGGGAAGGCGATGTTTCAGCGCTTCGCGAAACACACCGTCACGACGTACGAAGACTTTGAACAGGTGACCGTCCGTCAGCCCGAAGCCGAGCCTTCGGCCGACGGCGCGTCCGCGAGCAAATAGCCCGTCAGCGCGTTCAAGACCCGGCGGCCGTCATGCGTGGCGCGCAGTCGCGGCGCGGCGTCGATCAATAAACCGGCCTCGACAAGGTGCGCGATCGCGGGCGCGATCGCGGCGCGCTCGTCCTCAAAACCGGCAATGTCCGCCCCGTCGACGAGCCGCAAGCCCATCATGATCCGTTCGGCGAACGCGGCTTGCCGGTCCAGGCGCTCGGCGTCGCCGCCGACGCCCGTTTCGTCGACGCGCGCCAGATACGCGTCCGGCCGGCGGTCCGCGACCGTCGCGAAACGGGCGCCGTCACGCGTCAGCCGGCCGTGCGCGCCCGGTCCGACGCCGACATAGTCGCCGCCGCGCCAATAGAGAAGATTGTGGCCGGAAGCTGCGCCGGGCCGGGCGTGGTTGGAGACCTCGTAGGCCGGCAATCCGGCCGCCGCGGTCGCCTCTTGCGCCAGGTCGTAAAGGTCGGCCTCGCGCGTCTCGTCAAGCGGCGCCCAAGCCCCGCGGGCGACCGCCCGTTCGAAGGCCGTGCCGTCTTCGACGGTCAGTTGGTAGACGGAAAGGTGCGGCGCGCCGATCGCTAGGGCTTCGTCGAGCTCATCGCGCCACGCCGCGGCGGTCTGGCCGGGGCGCGCATAGATCAGGTCGAACGACACATTGCCGACGGCGGCCATGGCGGCGTCGATCGCGCGGCGCGCGCCGGCGGCGTCGTGGTTGCGGCCCAGAAAAGCGAGCGCGTCGTCGCGTAGCGATTGGACGCCGACCGATAAGCGATTGACGCCGGCGGCGGCGAACGCGGCGAAGCGGTCGGCCTCGGCGTCGGTGGGGTTGGCCTCCAGCCCGATCTCGGCGTCGTCGGCGAAGCCCCAGATCCGCGCGCACGTCTCGACGACCGCCGCCAAGACCGAAGTCGGCATCAAGGACGGCGTTCCGCCGCCGAAATAAAGACTGGCGAGCGGGCGCTTCGGGGTTCGCGCCGCCCACGCCGCCAAATCGCGCGTCAGCGCGTCGGCCCACCGATCGGCGTCGACGCCGCGGTCGCGATAAACGTTGAAGTCGCAATACGGGCAGATGCGCGCGCAAAACGGCCAGTGAACGTAAACGCCGAGCGGGGGCGCGTTCACGAGGCCCCAAGCGCTTGCTTGAACGCGGCGAGCGCCCGCCCGCGGTGGGAGAGCGCGGCTTTCTCAACCGGCGCCATTTCGCCAAACGTCCGCGTCTCGCCGTCGGGCGTGAATATCGGATCATAGCCGAAGCCGGCGTTTCCGCGCGGCGGAAAGACGAGGGCGCCCTCGACCCGCCCCTCGAACGTCGCGATTTCTCCGTCGGGCTTTGCGTAACAAACAACGCAGACGAACGCGGCGCGCGGTGACGGATCGGCCCCGGCGTCTGCTCCAGCGTCGGCGAGCGCCGTCTCGATGCGCGCGAACGCCGCCGCATAGTCGCGCGTCCCGTCCTGCGTCTGCGCCCAATTGGCGGAGTAGACGCCGGGCGCGCCGCCGAGCGCTTCGATCGCAAGCCCGCTATCGTCGGCGAGCGCCGGCTCGCCCGATGCGGCGGCCGCCGCGCGCGCTTTCAAGGCGGCGTTGCCGGCGAACGTCGTTTCGGTTTCTTCAGGCGCCGGCAGGCCGCGTGCGCCCGCCCCGACGACGGCAACGCCGAGCGGCGCCAACATCGCGTCGATCTCGGCGAGTTTGCCGGCGTTGTGCGTCGCGACGATCAACGTGTCGGGCACTTTCAGCGTCGGCGGCATAGCGGGGCTCCACGAAAGGGATCGTCGTTGCGCAGCGCGGCGCGCAGGCTTATATCCCGCGCCGCGAAGCGGCCGGCAATCGTCCGCGGCGGCCGGCCCCGAAAACGACGGCGCTCGGCGATCAACGGCGACGAGGAACGACGGCATGACCGTCTTGGACATCGCGAACAAGCCCGCCGCCGACACCGCGCCCGCGGCGTTGATCGGTCTGTCGCGCGCCGCGCTCGCCGAGCGTATCGCCGCCGATTTCGCCCTGGACGCGAAAAAAGCGCGCATGCGCGCCAATCAGGTCTGGCGGTGGACGTATAACGCCGGCGTCACCGACTTCGCCGGTATGACCGACGTCGCCAAACCGATGCGCGCCGCGATGGCGGACCGCTACTCGCTCGCGCGCCCCGAAATCGTCGAGCGCCAGGTCTCGCAGGACGGCACGCGCAAATACCTCTTGCGCTTCGCGCCCGGCGTCGAAGCGGAATGCGTCTTCATCCCGGACGTCGGCCGGGCCGGCGCGCTGTGCGTTTCCAGCCAGGTCGGCTGCACGTTGACTTGTTCGTTTTGCCACACCGGCACGCAGAAGCTCGTGCGCAACCTCACGGCGGCGGAGATCGTCGGCCAGGTGCTCGCGGTCAAAGACGACATCGGCGAATGGCCGTCGAGCGCGGATGAGCGGGCGCTGTCGAACGTCGTCTTCATGGGCATGGGCGAGCCGTTGTTTAATCTCGACAATGTCGCCGCGGCGATCGACGTTTTGTCGGACGGCGAAGGCGTGTCGCTGTCGCGTCGGCGCATTACGGTGTCGACGGCCGGCGTCGTGCCGGAGATCGCCCGCCTCGGCGCTGAGACGGGCGCGATGCTCGCCATTTCGCTGCACGCGGTGCGCGACGACCTGCGCGACGTCCTCGTGCCGATCAACAAAAAGTACCCGCTCGCCGCGTTGATGGACGCGTGCCGCGCCTATCCGGGCCTCGGCAACGCGCGCCGGATCACGTTCGAATACGTCATGCTCGACGGCGTCAACGACAGCCTCGCCGAAGCGCGCGACCTCGTTCGGCTCCTCAAAGGCGTGCCGGCGAAGATCAACCTGATCCCGTTCAACCCGTGGCCGGGCTCGGACTACCAATGTTCGTCGTGGGCGCGGATCGAAGCATTCGCGGAAATCGTCAATCGCGCCGGCTATGCGTCGCCGATCCGCACGCCGCGCGGCCGGGACATTCTCGCCGCGTGCGGGCAGTTAAAGTCGGAAAGCGTCAAGGAGCGGGCGAGCGCGCGCTTCAAGGCCGCCGCGCAACCGTAACGCGTCGTTGGCGTGCGGCCGCGCCGGTGCTAGCCTTTCGCAATCTGCGGCGAAACGCCGCCAACCTGTTGGGGAGTGCAGACGATGAAAAACATCGTATTCGGACTAATCGCATTGGCGTTGACGGTCGTCGGGCAGGCCGCGGCCGAAGGGCTGACGACGGACATGGCCGAAAAGTTCGCCGCCAGTCTGCCGGCGATGACGGAAATCGCGAAAGGCATGAAAGAACGCGGCGTCGAGGATCCGTTCGACGATGACGAGGCGCCGATCGTGGACGGCGAGTTCAAGCCCTATTCGGCGGCCATGGCGAAACTCAAAACTGACCATCCCAAAGAGCACAATAAGATCGGCGCGGCCGTCAAAAAGCACGGCTTTAAATCCGCGATGGATTGGGCGGTCGCCGGCGATGCGACGATCGCCGCCTACATGGCCCGCATGATCCCGCCGGGCGCGGCCGAGATGATGAAAGCGATGACGCCGCAAATGTTGGACATGATGCCGCCGGAAACCCGCGTTCAGTATGAGCAGTCGAAGCTGATGATGGCGGCGATCGCGAAAGTTTCGCAGGCCGACATCGCCGCGGTCGAACCGGCCGTGCCCGCCCTCGAAGCCGCGTTCACGGCGATCGGCTCCGATGAAGGCGTCTTCGGCCAAATGCCGGACGCCATGCCCGGCGGTCGCTAAGGCCCGCTCGGGCGTCACGCGCCGATTTCCGTCCGAGGACGGCGTTTCTCATCATTGACGGCGTCGGTTTGATCACAAGCCGACGCGCGCCTTTGCGCGCAGAAATCGCGGCGCGCGCTTGCGCGTCCGGGCTCGGCGGGCTGATATGCGTCGTTCGCCGCAGCCCGCCGGAGGCCCGCCATGCCCTCTACCGACGTCAAGAAAATCGTGCTCGCCTATTCGGGCGGCCTCGACACCTCCGTGATCCTGCGTTGGCTTCAGGAGGAATATCACGCCGAGGTCGTCACCTTCACCGCCGATCTCGGCCAGGGCGACGAACTGGAGCCGGCGCGCCGCAAGGCCGAACGCGCCGGCGTCAACGAAATCTACATTGAGGATCTGCGCGAAGACTTCGTACGCGACTTCGTTTTCCCGATGTTCCGGGCCAATACGGTCTACGAAGGTCAGTATCTGCTCGGCACGTCGATCGCCCGGCCCCTCATCGCCAAACGGCTTGTTGAAATCGCCCGTGAGACGGGCGCCGACGCGATCGCCCACGGCGCGACCGGCAAAGGCAACGACCAAGTCCGTTTCGAGCTCAACGCCTACGCGTTGAACCCGGACATTCGCGTCATCGCGCCGTGGCGGGAGTGGGATCTAAACTCGCGCGAGAAACTCATCGCTTGGGCCGAGGCGCACCAGATCGAAATCCCGAAAGACAAGCGCGGCGAAGCCCCGTTCTCGGTCGACGCCAATCTTCTGCACACGTCGTCCGAGGGCAAAGTGTTGGAGGACCCCGGCGTGCCGGCGCCGGCGTACGTCTACCAACGCACGGTCGACCCGACGGCCGCCCCGGACGCGCCCGAGACGATCGACATCGGTTTTGAGCGCGGCGACCCGGTGTCGATCGACGGGCGCGCTTTGTCGCCGGCCGAATTGCTGACCGAACTCAACGCGTACGGACGAAAGCACGGGATCGGCCGGCTGGACCTTGTCGAGAATCGGTTCGTCGGCATGAAATCGCGCGGCGTTTACGAAACGCCAGGCGGCGCGATCCTGCTCGCCGCGCACCGGGGGATCGAACAAATCACGCTCGACCGCGAAGCCGGCCACCTGAAAGATTCGCTGATGCCGCGCTACGCGGAGCTGATCTACAACGGCTTCTGGTACGCGCCCGAACGCGAAATGCTGCAGGCGTTGATCGACGCCTCGCAAGCTTACGTCTCCGGGTCGGTCAGCGTGCAATTGTACAAAGGCGGCGCGCACGTCGTTGCGCGAACGTCGCCCCATTCGCTCTACTCCATGGAGCACGTCACGTTTGAAGAAGACGCCGTTTACGACCAGGCGGATGCGGCCGGCTTCATCAATTTGAACGCGTTGCGCTTAAAGCTCATCGCGCGCCGCAATCGCGAAGGCGCTAGCGAAGATGGCTAGGCCGTTGAATTTGTTGATTATTTTCGGTCCGGCACGCCTTCGGGCCGCCGCACGGTCGCCCTTTTCCCGCCACGCCGTTTCGGTTAACATTAGTAATCGAAACGTTAGAGGGGCGTGATGATGCGGGTTGAGGCGATCTTTGGCGGAGTTTTAGCGCTTTTCGTGCTCGGCGTCGCGATTTACGCGCTGGCGACGACGCAGTTTCCCGGCGACGGCGCGCCGAGCGTCGTCGACGACAGCGGCGCTACGACGCCGTTCGTACAGGTCAATGCGGCGGGCGCCGACAAGGTGTGCGGCTGTTACAATCGCGGCTTTAAGCTGGCCGGCAAAAATGTCGGCGTGCAGTCCTCGCAATACCGCACGGGCTTTGAACAGTGCCGCGCGATGGCCGGCGTCGCCGGCGGCGACGCTTGGACGGCCGGTTGGAACGCGCGCATCGACAATCGCCATTACGAGGCGAGCTGCCGCGCCTACCGGAAACGCTCCGCCTGACGCGCCCGGTTCGGTCGAGGCTCTAACCGCGAACAAAAAAGGCGCGCCGAGCGGCGCGCCTTTTTTGTTCGGCGAATAGGCCTGCGTATGGAACGTCAATCGTCCTTCGGCGTCTCGTTCAACGGAACGCCGTAAAGCTCCAAGCGGTGGGACAACAATTTGAAGCCGAGTTCTTCGGCGATTTTGTGCTGCAACCGCTCGATTTCCTCGTTGACGAATTCCACAACTTTGCCCGAGCGCATGTCGATTAAATGGTCGTGGTGCTCTTCGGTGGATTCTTCGTACCGGGACCGCCCGTCCTGAAAATCGTGGCGATTGACGACGCCGGCCTCTTCAAAGAGCCGCATCGTGCGATACACCGTAGCGATCGAAATCCGGCTGTCGATTTCCGACGCACGCCGATGAATTTCCTCAACGTCCGGATGATCTTCGGCAAGCGATAGAACGCGGGCGATGACGCGGCGTTGCTCGGTCATCCGCATCCCTTTCTCGACACACAGTTTTTCGAGCCGATCCATGCCTCGCTCCCCGGGCGGCCTTGCGCCGCGCCGTTATCATGATTTGCTTCCTTTAATCATGGAGCGGGGCGCGCGGGCAAGCGCGGCCGCGTTTATTCAGTCGGCGACGCAAGTGCGACGCAGTATGAGCGCGTCGGTTCCATCGCTGTAGTAGCGCGCGCGCGCGCCGACGCGCTCGAAATTAAACGCGGCGTAAAGCGCGCGCGCCGGTCCATTGTCGGCGGCGACTTCGAGAACGACGTCGACGCCCGGCGTGTGCGTGAGGAGGGCCGCCGTCAGCGCGCGCCCGACGCCGCGCCGACGCATAGACCGTCTGACGGCGACCATGTCGATTTCGGTTTCGTGCGCGACGGCCCGCGCGGCGAGGAACCCCGCCGCCTCCTCCCGTCCGGTGAAACGCGCGACCAAGACGATCCCGGCCGGGTCCGACAGGGCCTGCGTCAGGCTCGAAAGGCTCCAGTCCGGCAAGTCGGTCCGGTCGGCGCGCGCGTCGCGCAACACCGCCGCGAGTTCCTGCGCGTCGTTGTCGTGCGCGCGCGTCACGCCCGGCGCGTCGCCGACGGCGGCGGTCACGGCGCGCCGAAGATGAGGTCGGCGGCTTTGGCCGGTCGTGCGTCCGGCGGGCGCAAATAAAGCGGCGCCGGCGGCGCCTGCGGGGCGGGGGCGGCCGCAGCAAGCGCGGCGAGCGCGACCGGGTCGACGATATCGGTAGCGTCCCGGCGCGCCTCCAAGAGGTCGGCGATCGGGCCCGCCCCGTCGCCGCAAAGCGTCAGCGGCCCGGCGGCGGTCGATTGCAGACGGTCGGCGGCCTCCTGCGGCGTAGCGACGAACGGGTCGATCGCCGCGCGGCCCGCCGCGTCGTACAGCGCGGCGTAGACCTGGCCGCGCCGCGCGTCGACGATCGGCGCGATGAAGCCGTCCTCAGGCGGGGGTGCAGGTGGGGGCGGCGCGCTCGCCGCGAGCGCCCGAAGGCTATCGACGCCCACGCAAGCCGGCCCGCCGCCGAGCGACAAGGCCCGGGCGAAAGCAAGGCCGACCCGAACGCCGGCAAAGCCCCCCGGGCCGACGACGACGCCGACGCGGTCGAGGGCGCGGATCGACGTGTCGGCCTCGCGCAGCAACGCGTCGATCATGGGCGCCAGGCGCTCGGCGTGGCCCTTGGCGCGGCGTTCGACGGTGACGGCGAGGGCGCGCGTGGCCCCTTCAGACGACGCGTCGACCACAGCCGCGCTGCACGCCGTCAACGCCGTATCAATCGCCAGGACGAGCAAGGCGCGCCGCGCCGTCAGACGACCGAACAAACCTCGTCAAACGCGGGGCGCGGCGAGCGCGGGAACAGATTCTCGTCCGTGCCGTAACCGATATTACACAGGAAATTGGGCTCCCAGTTTTTGTCGGCCATGAAGGCGTTTTTAACGCCGGCTTTGTCGAACCCGGACATTGGCCCGCAATCGAGCCCGAGCGCGCGCGCCGCGATCATGAAATACGCCCCTTGCAGGGATGCATTGCGCATCGCCGTTTCCGCGATCAGCGCGTCGTTGCCGACAAACCAGCTCTTTGCGTCCGTATGCGGAAAAAGCGTCGGGAGCATCTCGTAAAACTCCAGATCGTTCGCGATGATGACGCAGGCGGGCGCCGCCATCGTTTTTTCCAAATTGCCGCCGGCGAGATGCGGCTTGAGCTTTTCGCGCCCCGCGTCCGACGTCACGAAAATGAAGCGGGCCGGAAAACAATTCGCCGACGTCGGCCCCCATTTCATGAGGTCGAAAACGGCTTGGATCAGCGTGTCGCCGACGGGCCGATCCTCCCAGCCGTTGCGCGTGCGCGCTTCGCGAAAAATGACGTCGAGGGCTTCGTCGTTGATGATGGCGTGGGACATGGAGGGCGCTCGCTCGTTCCGTTTACGGTGGAGTTATTGACGCAACGCGAAAAGCTTATCCGCTTTTCAAGGGGCTGGCGACCTCGGCGACGACAAGACCTTAAGCGCAGGCGGGCCGGGCGCGGCCTGAAGCGGTGCGCTGTCGGATCGTCACGCCTTCGGGCCTTTGCGCCCGCCGCCGATTGCTGCGCCCTCGGGCGGCGGCGCGAGCGGCCATCGCGCGCGCGGCCCGAAAGCGAGCGCGTCGTCGCGGGAGGGGACGGCGCCCGCGGCGAGGCGTTCAGCGCCCGCCCACGCGATCATGGCCCCGTTGTCGGTGCAGTAACGGATCGGCGGCGCCACGAGCCGCCAGCCCGCATCGGCGCAGGCGGACGCCAAAGCGGCGCGCACCGCGGCGTTTGCGGCGACGCCGCCGGCGACGACCAGCGTCGTAAAGCGGCGGTCGCGCGACACCGTCTCGACGGCCCGGCGCGTGCGCGCCGCGAGATGATCAGCGAGCGCGGCCTGGAAGCCCGCCGCGAGATCGGCCGCGTCCTGCGCGGTCGGATCGTCCAGCGCCTCGGCGGCGGTGCGGACCGCGGTTTTCAAGCCCGACAAGGAAAAGTCGCAGCCGGCGCGTTTGGCGAGCGGGGCGGGAAAGGAGAACCGCGCCGGGTCGCCGGCGCGCGCGGCCGCTTCGAGCCGCGGGCCGCCGGGCTGGCCGAGACCGAGGAGTTTGGCGGTTTTATCGAACGCCTCGCCCGCCGCGTCGTCGATCGTCGTGCCGAGACGTTCGTAGGCGCCGAGCCCGTCGACGCGGACGAGTTGCGTGTGCCCGCCGGAGACGAGCAGCAAAAGATACGGATACGCAACGTCTTCGGTCATGCGCACCGAGAGCGCGTGCCCTTCGAGATGGTTGATCGGCAGGAACGCGATCTCATGCGCCATCGCGATCGCTTTGCCGGCGGTCGCGCCCACCATGACGCCGCCGACGAGCCCCGGACCCGCGGTCGCGGCGACCGCATCGAGCGCGCCGTACGCGACGCCGGCCGCCCGCATCGCCTTATCGACGACGACGTCGACCCGCTCGACGTGGCTGCGCGCCGCGATCTCTGGCACGACGCCGCCATAGGCGCGGTGCCGGTCATGCTGGTCGAAGCTGACGCTCGCCAAGATTTCGCAAGCGCCGTCCGCGCTGCGCCGCACGACGCCGGCGGCGGTGTCGTCGCAACTGGTCTCGACGCCGAGCACGACGAGCGATTGCTTGATGGATGCGTGCGGGCCCATTACGCGGTTGGAGCATGAGCCCGCCGAAAAGCAAGAGCCCGCCGAGCGACGCCCGGGTCATCGTCACCCGTCCGGCCCCGGACGACGCGTCGTTCGCTGCGAAAGCGCGGGCGCGCGGTTTCTCGCCGATCATCTCGCCGATCTTGCGCATCGGGCCGTTTTCCGGGGCCGCGCCGCCGCCGGCCGGCGTAGCGCTCGCTTTCACGTCGGCGAACGGGGTTCGGGCTTACGCGCGCTTGACGACCGACAGAAGCGGCGACGCGTTCGCCGTCGGCGCCGCAACCGCCGAGGCCGCGCGCGCCGTCGGCTTCCCGGCGGTTCACGTGGCGGGCGGGGATTTGTCGTCCCTCACCGACATCATCGCGGAAAAACGCCCCGGCAAACTCGCTCATGTCGCCGGGCGCGAGCGCGCGGGCGACCTTGTGGCGCTCGTGCGCGAGGAAGGCGTCGACGCGTCGTTGTACGTCCTCTACCAGGCCGATCCGGTCAAGACGCCGTCGGCGGAGGCGTGCGCCGCGATCGCCGATTTGGAGGCGGGCGGGCCCGACTTGTGGGTGACGTTGTTTTCACCGCGCTCCGCGCGGTTGTTCCTGGAACAACTGACCGCGGCCGGATACGGCCGGCCGCCCAAGGGCTTGCGCGCGGCGTGTTTAAGCCGAGCCGTCGCCGACGCGCTCGGCGCCCATTGGCGCCCGAAGGCCGTCGCCGCACGGCGCGATGCAGATGCGATCCTGGACGCGATAGCCGACGACGCCGCTTGAGACGCACGCGGGCGTTGCGTAAGGAAAGACGCGCGGGGGGCGGTCGCGCCGCGTGCGTCGATATGACGAACGCGTGACGCGCCGCGATAGAACGAGCGGCTTTGACGAGCGCCTTTGACGAGCGACGGAGCGACAGGCGATGGCTGACGAGAAGACCCCCCAAAACGGCGCGGACGCTGGCGCCGGCGACGCTCCGGATACGGATGGAGCCGCCCCCGCCGGCAATGCGGGCGATGCAGAAACTGCCGGCGGCGCGGACGGTCCGGGCGGCGCGCCGGAAGTCGAGGCGGAAGTCGTAGAAGCCGCGGCCGCCGACGGCGCGGGACCTGGGCCCGCCGAAGCGGCGGACCCCGCCGCCTCCGATGAAACGGCCGATGCAGGCGACGCCGACGCGAGCGATGAGGCGGTCGCCGCGCCGCCGGCCGCCGGCCGGCAACCCGGCATGTATTTGTTCTTCTTCTTTGTTTTGGCCGCGCTCGGCATTCTCGCGGTGTTTACGATCGGCGAGCGTGAGGTCCCCGCACGCGTCGCGGCCGCGACGGATGACGGCGGCGACGATGACGGCGCGGCGGACGCCGGGCCCGCCGACGATCCCGCGCAAATTACGCAAAACGCCGGCGTGTCCGCAGACGACGGGCGAGGCGACGGCGAAATCGAGCCCGATGCGCCCGCGTCGAACGACGCCGTCGGCGCTATTGAGGGCGTCGAAACGGCGAGCGCCGCCGACGCCGCGGCGATCGAGGCGGCAATCGAGGTCGCGGCGGAGGCGTCCGCCGCGCCGTCGTCGATCGTCGTCGCGGCCGTTGACGTTGCGGACGAGGCGGCAGACGGCGCGCAGACGCCCGAGGCCGTTGAAGACGCCGTTGACGCCGTTACGGACGAGGCGGCTGAAGGGGCCGCGGTCGAGGCGGCCGCCGCCGAAACCGCGGAGACCCTTGCCCCGGAGACCCTTGTCGAAGACGCGGCCTCGGCCGTCGACG
>JBCCZS010000008.1:0-39741 GCA_039187035.1 Pseudomonadota bacterium
CTTCAGCGCTTCCATAGCGCGCCACTTGTGGGCGATAATCGGGTCCGCGCCGCCGCCTGCTTCTCCCGGGGCGAAGGATAAAAGCGTGACGGACGGCGCGGGGGTCGAAGCCGACGGAAGCGGTGGGCCTTTTTTGGGCGGGTCGCGCCGCACCGCTTTATCGCCGGCTTTCGGAGGGAACATAAAACCTTTTTTCATCGGGATCGGCTGCGCGGTCGGCGCAATCGCTTCGGGCGCTAAGATCAACGCCGGCGCGCTTGCGCTCGTCGCTGCGGTCTCCACCGCCGCCGCTTGCGGCTTGTCAGCGGCCGATGACGACGCCGAAGCGGCGCCGATCGTCGCGGCGGTCCCAACCGCCAGCGCAACCAGTATTCTGCGCATGTCCACCTCTCCCGTTTCGCGTCCGTTGCCGATGAGCAACGACCGCAAACAAATAATCCTCCCACAAGCGCCCGAAAACAATCAGGCCCTCGCCGAAAACGTGATCGAAAATAATTATCATAAGAATCGTTTCGATAGGATTTAGAAAAAGTGCACACTTTGCGCCGGTATTTCTCGAATATTTTCAAGGGGTCACGGCCATGGGCGAAACGCGCGCCTGAAGCGCTTACCCCCGGTCAGCGCCGACGGGTGGCGGCTGCTTTTCCTCTTTATGAGCGCTTGCCGGACGCCGTCCGCGATCGGTTGGACGATTTGGCCTTGCGTTTTGCGCGCACGACGCGGTGGGTCGGCCGGGACGGCCTGGCGATCGACGAGGCGATGCGCCTGACCGTCGCCGTCCAGGCCTGCCTCATGATCGTCAACAAGCCCGATGCGCGCTTCCGCGGCCTGAAAACGGTGATTTTGTACCCGTCGGCGTTCGCGTCTCGTCAAGCGCGGTCCGAGGACGGGTACGTCGTCACGGAAGGCCGAGACGTGCGGCTCGGCGAAAGCTGGATGCGCGGGCCGGTCGTGTTGTCATGGCCGGACGCGGAGCACGGCGCGAGCGTGCCGGACGACGGGGTCAATGTGGTCGTCCACGAATTCGCCCACCAGCTCGACGCCCAGACGGGCGTCGTCGACGGCGCGCCGCTGCTGGACCGCGACCATGACGCCGGCGCCTGGGCGCGCACGTTCTCAGCCGCGTTTGAGCGGTTGCGCGAGGCCGTAAAGGACGGGCGCGAGACCGCCATCGACCCTTACGGCGCCGAAGCGCCGGAAGAGTTTTTCGCGGTCGCGGCGGAGTTATTTTTCGAACGCCCGGAAGATCTGCAGGCGGAAGAACCGGAGGTCTACGCGCATTTGGCGCGGTATTTCAGGCTCGATCCCGCCGCATGGCCGCCCGCGCCGGCGGACGAGGCTTAGTCTTCTTTCAGAACAAACGTCACCGCGAAGTGCGGCTCGCCGTCGAACAAGTCCGTCGGCTCGCCGACGCCCTCGATGATCTTGAACGTGCGCGGGGTGATCGAGCCTTCCATGCGGTAGCCGCGCTCGGCCATTTTCCCGCGATGAAACTCCAGCGCCGCCGCGGTGAACTCACGCGCGATAATGGTGATGCGCTCGGGATCGTTCGACATAACCTTAGGCCTCTTTCACGTTGGCTCGTTTGACACGAGGGACTGTTTGACGGCGAATATGCGGGCGCTCGGCGACGTTGTCCACGCGGGGTGAGCGCGCCTCGCGAGCACGTCGAACCCGGCGGCCGGCAAGAAAGATCCGCATCGGCGGACGGGCGGCCCAGCCGGCGACGAGCGCGCTGTAAGGGAGGCGCGTCATGGCCGAACCGACGAGCGAAACGCCGAAAACGCGGCGCATTTTGTCCATCGACGGCGGGGGCGTGCGGGGCATCGTCGCCGCGGTGTTGCTTGACGCGCTCGACGACGCGCGCCGCGCGCGCGGGGCCACACGCCCGCTCGCCGATTGCTTCGACATTATCGCCGGGACCTCGACCGGCGCGATCGTCGCCGCCGGGCTCGCCGCCGCCGGCGAGAACGGCGCCGCTTCGCGCCGTAGCCCGGCCGAGCTCCGCCGGATTTACCGCGAACGCGCGCGCGAGATCTTCCCCTTGCGCTTTTGGGGTCGCCTGCCGGTCGTCGGTCGGCTGCGCCAATTTTTCGGACCGTTTTATTCGCCCGCCCCGTTGCAAAACGTCTTGAACCAGGAGTTGGGCGACGCGGAGTTTCAAAACCTGCCGCGCAATTTGTTGATTTGCGCGTATTCGATCGACCCGCGCGAAGCGGCGTTCTTCCGCGGCGGGCCCGACTTCGCCTGCCACGCCGTCTGCGAGGAATTCGCGTTCATGCGAATCGCCGACGCCGTTTGCGGCTCGGCGGCCGCGCCGACGTTCTTTCCGCCCAAACGGGTCGAAAGCCATGTCAGCGGCAAAGGCAAAACGCTGATCGACGGCGGCGTTTTCGCTAACGACCCGGCGCAAGTCGCGCTTGCGGAGGGCTTGCGGCTGTTTCCCGACGACGACTTCGAAGTGGTCTCGATCGGCACCGGCCGGATCGTCACGCCCTACCCGCTGCGCGCCGCGCGCGGTTGGGGCTTTTGGGAATGGGTGTCGCCGGTCGGCCGGTTTCGCACGCCGCTTTTATCGGTGATGGCCGACGGCCAGGCGCGCGCCGTGCACGCCCAACTCGAAAAGCTCCTCGGCGGCGCCTACCACCGCTTCGATTACGATCTCGAAAGCGGCTACGGCTCGCTCGCGCTTGACGACGCCTCGCCCGCCAATATGCGCCGCCTTGAAGAGGGCGCGCTGAAAATGGTGGACGCCATGCGCGACGATCTTGATCGCGTCGCCGCGATTATCGGTTAGGCGGGAGGCGGCCGTGTCCGGCTTTGCAAAAGCCCTGGTCGTCGCAGGGGTGGTCTTGATCGTCGTCGGCCTCGCCTGGCCGTGGATTTCAAAACTCGGCCTTGGCCGGTTGCCGGGCGACGTCGTCGTGAAACGCGAGGGTTTCGCGTTCTATTTCCCGATCACGACGATGATCCTCGTCAGCGTCGGTTTAACGATCCTGCTCCGGCTATTCGGAAAATAGCGGCAGGCGCGCCGTTAGACGTACCCGGCCAAGGTCGGCGCCGTTGAGCGCACTTCGACCTCCACCGTCATGTCGAGGAAGTCTTCCGACGCGCCGACAAACGCGCCGCGCAAGGGGGCCGCTTGCGCCGGCGTGCGCGCGACGCCGGTGCGGATGAGGTTGCCGGACGCGACGAGACCGTTCGTCGGATCAAATTCGATCCACCCCGCCCCCGGCAGGAACACCTGGATCCACGCATGGGTCGCGCCGGCGCCGACGATCGTCGCGTCGGCGGTCGGCTCATCCGTAATCGGATCATAGAGATAGCCGGTGACGAAGCGGGCGGCGAAACCGAGTTGGCGAACCGCATCGAGCATCAACACGGCAAAATCGCGGCATGAGCCCGCCCCGCGGTCGAGCGTTTCACGCGGGGTTTGGATGCCCGGCTCTTCGCGGCGCTCGTAAGCGAAATCGGCTTTTACGGCCGCGTTGATGGCCTGCAGCACGTCCATCGTTTGTTGCGGCGCGGACGCGGCGATCGCCTGCGCCCAGTCTTTGACGGATTCTCCGGGCCGGGAATATTCCGGCGCGATCAGTGTCGCCAAATCGACAACCTGCTCGCTCGGATAGCGAAACGGAAAAGCCTCCGCAAAAGGTTCAATCGGGAATTTGGGGTTCTCCACGTGTGAAGAGACGACGCTGAACGTGGCGGTGACTTCCAATCGATCGGCGGGCTCGACGAATTCCATCACGGTGATGGAATTCGAAAATACGTCGTGCACCCAATGAAAGACCGCCTCGGGTTCGGCGGTCACCTGCATGCCGAGCAACCGCAGATCGTTCCCCTCGTGCGGGCGGAACATCCCGCGGTGCGCCTCGAACGTCACGGGTTTCTTGTAGCGGTAGACCGTCCGGTGACGGACTTCCAACAGGTCCGTCGACACGAGCGTGCGGTCGTTCTCATTCGCCGGTTCGCGGACCGCGGCGCTCATACGCATCGACTTCCCTTCGCGCCGGCCGGCCGCGCGACCGCCCTCAGGCGGGGGCAAAGTAGCGCTCGTTGAGCGCATTGGCGAGCCGGATGATATCCTGTTGAATTTCATCGAGGTATTTGTGCAACGCCCGCCCGGCGAGCCGATTCGGCGGGGCGTCCAAGCGCTCGGAAAACGCCGCGACCGCCTCTTTTACCGCCGGTCCGGGCTTTGCGCGGAATTCTTTTTCCAACGTTTTCAAACACGCAAAAGCTACGGTCGCCGCTCCCCCGACGGATCGCGGAAATTGCAAGTCGTGCAACAAAAACGCCGCCGCATCCGCCGGTTGCGGGTTGAACGTGTAACGACGGTTGAACGCATGGTAGCCGGACGCCGTTCGCAAAAGCGTGTTCCACCAAGCGACGTCGGCGACCGGGGCGGCGTCGTCGTCCTCCGGGTCCTTGGCTTGGAAATACTTCATGTCGAGCAGGCGCGTCGTTTGGTCGGCGCTTTCCAGCGCCGCGCCGATTCGATTGAACAACCACGCTTCGTCTCGATACCAAGTGTTGTCGATTACGCCGCGATAGAGACAGCACGATTCGCGAATGTGTTCGCAAATGGCGGCGAGCGCAGAAATCGCGAAGCGCCGGCGCGACAGCGCTTCCATATCGTCGTGGAACATGCTGACCGACTGCCAGCTTTCGGTCGAAATCAAATGGCGCAGCGCACGGGCGTTCTCACGCGTCGCGCGCACGCATGAATACGCCGAACTCGGATTGTTGCGGTCGGTCAGGTAAAACTTGGCGACGTTGGCGGCCGTGATCGGCCGCTTGCGCGCTTCGTACTCTTTCCGATCGGCGAAAACGTCGAGTACGGGCCCCCAGGCTTCCGCCTCGGCGAGATCGCTGGCGAACGCTTCCGTCACCGAGAGGATCTGCACGAAACTGTCGGCGCGCTCGATATAGCGCCCCATCCAAAAGGCGTTCTCGGCGATTCGCGACAGCGTCATCGGTCGACCTCGCTCGGGCTCATCGCAGCAGCCCCGCGTTCATCGCAACACCCATGTGTCTTTGGAGCCGCCGCCCTGTGAGGAGTTCACGACGATCGACCCTTCGCGCATCGCAACGCGCGTCAGGCCGCCCGGCAGCACCCACGAGCTCTGCCCGGTGACGACGAAGGGCCGCAAATCCACATGGCGGGGCGCGACGCCTTTTTCGGTCAATGTGGGGCATACGGAAAGGTCGATCATGGGCTGCGCGATATAGTGCGACGGCTTCTTTTTCAACGCGGCGCGAATTTGCTGCAGCTCCTTTTTCGTCGCCTTTGGCCCGACGACGATGCCGTACCCGCCCGACCCGTCGACGGGTTTGACGACGAGCTCGCTCAGATTATCGAGAACGTAGGCCAATTCATCGTCGTGGCGGCAAATGTAAGTCTCGACATTGTCGAGGATCGGCTCCTCGCCGAAATAATAGCGGATGATGTCCGGCATATAGGCGTAGACGGCTTTGTCGTCGGCGACGCCGGTTCCGACCGCGTTGGCGATCGTCAGCTTGCCCGCCCGCTGCGCGCGCATAAGCCCCGGCGCGCCGAGGACGCTGTCCTTGCGGAAAACCTCCGGATCGAGAAATTCGTCGTCGATCCGCCGGTAAAGGACGTGCACCGCTTCAAGGCCGCGCACCGTCTTCATGTAAACAGCGTCTTTGTCGTCGACGACGAGGTCCGAGCCCTGGACGAGCGGCACGCCCATCTCGCGCGCCAGGAAGACGTGCTCAAAATAGGCGGAGTTGAACACGCCCGGCGTCAAAAGCGCGGCTTGCGGCGACGACACGCCGGCGGGCGCGCATTCCAACAGCTTTTCCAACAAGCGCCGTCCGTAGTCGGACACCGGTTTGATCTTCACGCCAGCCATCAGGTCCGGGAACGAGCGCATCATCAAATGGCGGTTCTCGATGACGTAAGAAACGCCCGAGGGACAGCGGCAATTGTCCTCCAAGACCAAAAACTCGCCGTCTTTGCCGCGGATCAGGTCGACCCCGGTGATATGCGCGTAAACGCCGTGGCGTTGCTTCTGTCCGACGAGGTCCTTTTGAAACGACTTGTTGCGCAAAATGAGTTCGCCCGGCAGCAGCTTGTCCTTGAGGATGTGCTGCTTGCCGTAAATATCGGCGAGAAACTCATTGAGCGCGGCGACCCGTTGGATACAGCCGCGCTCGACGCGCCGCCAGTCCGCTTTCGCGATGGGACGCGGAATCGGATCGAACGGCAGTATGCGGTCGATCGCGCCGGCGTCGGAATAAACCGTGAACGTGATCCCGAGATTGCGCAACTCGCGCTCGGCGGCTTTGTTGCGCCGATTGAGCGCCCGCAGATTTAGACGGCCGAACTGCTGCGCGAGCCCCTTGGCGTCCCCCTCCAGGCTGGAGAGTTCGCAAAACGGATCGCCCGGATCGTAGGTTGCGAAGAGATTGTTTTTCCGCATCGTTTTTGAAGCGTAGTGCGGCGCCGCAAAAACGCAAACCCCGCCCGCGCGCGCCGGCGGACCAGCGGGCGCGGCTTGGTCGTCCCGATCACGGAATAATCGCGGGGGCGGGCTTAGGCAGCCGCGCGCCGGTCGGCGCCCGCGATTTTGAACCGCGCCAACAGCGTGACGAGCGCGCTCGTCTGGTCACGGACGGTGCGCACCGCCGACGTCGCATCGCCGCGCGCCGTCAGCGCTTCGAGCCGTCTTTTCGTAGAATTGTCGGCAGGCCGAAAAATGACGAATAATTGAGAATGTTGTGGGGCTGCGCGCCGAAATGTTTCGGCGCCGCCGAGACCGCGTTCCACCCGATCTTGGACGACACCGTCTCGTTAGGCAGCCCGACGGCGCGTTTTTTCGGTTTTTGGATCGTGTCCCAACCAAAACGCGACGACAACGGCGTGCGGCTGGCGATGGGTTGGCGCCGGGGCGCAGCGCGCTTGCGCGTCACGGATTTTGTTCCCGATACGCGGATGATATTCGAAAAGAGCCGCTTGTCTTCATAAGCGTGCTCTTCATACTGAACGCCGGCGTCGACCGACCGAAAACGCGCGACGACTTTGCCCGCGTTTTCGGCCTGCCCGTAGGGCGGGCGCACGACGACGACGGTCCCGCCGGCGAACATCTTCTTCGCGTACTTTTCCGACGCCGTCTTGTAGACCCCGGCCGCGCGCAGCTTCTCAATGAGGTCGTCGACGCTGAACGGCTCAGGCCCGGCTGCGGGAGCGGGAACCGGAGCCGGCGGCGCAACGCCGTCGCCCTCGTCTCCTGCAGCGGCGGGGGGCGTCGGCGCGGGCGCCGCGCGGACGGGCGCGGGTTGCTCGACGATATCGATGACGGCGTCACGAAAGCCGCGATCCTTTAGCGCGTCGACAAGTTGCGCGGCGTCGGCTTTGGTTGAGAAAAGACGGGTAATGACTGTCGGCATAGGGATCTCCCGATCGCGGGGTTGTTGTTTAATAGCGTTAGTCACCGTTCTGCGGGACGCGCCTGCGTGCGACCGGCGGTCCCGTTAACGGGCGCTTTCGACGATGCGCCGCGCGCCTTACCTGCGCGCAAAAGAACGTCGCCGCACCCGCCTTCGACCACCATAAACGATCGCCGCCGACGATGACAAAAAATTATGTCGCCTTAAGTTGACGCTTGAAGATGTCAATTAACTATGACACCATCGAGTCGTTCGCCGTATCCCGGTGCCCAACCCGGGGCGCGGAGGAAGGAGTTCTTCTTTCCGCCGAACACGTATCGGGCCGCACGACGTCTCAGACGCAAGCGCGTCGAAGGCCGGTTGCGGCGCTGCATGGAAACCAAAACAAAGCCGACCGCTCGCGCGGCTCGGGCGTCGGCGACTTCGCCTGCGCGCGGCCCCTGCATCAGCGGATAACAAGGAGCGTGGACGATGAGTGATCCCGAACGCGTGTTTCCGACGGGCTTGACCCTGTCGGAGGCGGAAGAACTCCACAGTCAACTGATAGACGGCACCCGGATTTTCGGCGTCGTGTCCCTATTGGCGCATCTTCTCGTGGCGTTGACGACGCCGTGGCTCGGATAAGCGGAGGACGATGCAATGATCAACGCAAGAATGTGGCTAGTGGTGAACCCGACCGTCGGCATCCCGTTGTTCCTCGGCGCCGTCGCCGTCGGATCGTTCTCGGTGCATGTCGGCATCGTGACGAACACGTCATGGGTCGGCGATTTTCTATCGGGCCGCAAACTCGGCTCGACGGACACGGCCGCGCTTCCGGCGCCGGTCGAGGAGGCCTCGATCGAGGGCGCGCGCATCGTCTTTGAAAAGAGCGACAGCGGCGAAACCGAACGCGCCGTCGTCCTCCTCGACGACGGCCGCGTCGGCGAGGTGGTCTTCAAGGCCCCGGTGCAAACCGCGGCGCTGCGCGAGGCGGAACTAAAAGTGGGGCCGCGCCCCGCCGATTAAGCCGGCTCTGTTGACAAGGCGCGCAACCGCACCGCGCGCGCCGCTCCGCCGCGGGTCCCTGCTCCCCCCCCCTCTACGGACCCGCGGCGAACGCCGCCGTCGGCGCACGACATTGACTGACGCAGAAAACGGGAGCGGTGATGCTCGACCGTTATCGGACCTACGCGCTTGAAAAGCTGGCCGCGCTCGGGCCGCGACTGCTGCCGTTCGCGGACGCGGCGAGCGCGGACCTTCCGCTCCCCCGCCTCATTCGACTTTCCCTGTTCCAGTTTAGCGTCGGCATGGCGTTGGTGCTCCTCGTGGGCACGCTCAACCGCGTCATGATCGTCGAACTCGGCGTGCCCGCGAGCGTCGTTGCGGCGATGATCTCGCTGCCGTTGTTGTTCGCCCCGTTCCGGGCGCTGATCGGTTTTCGTTCGGACGTGCACGTCTCCGCCCTCGGCTGGCGGCGCGTGCCCTTTATCTATCGCGGCACGATGCTTCAGTTCGGCGGCTTCGCCGTGATGCCGTTCGCGCTTCTGGTGCTCTCCGGCTACATGGACGCCGCACAATTATCGCCGCTCGTGGGGATCGCGTGCGCGGCGCTCGCCTTCATCCTCGTCGGGGCCGGCGCGCATATGGTCCAGACGGTGGGCCTCGCGCTCGCGACCGATCTCGCCGCGCCGGAGAAGCAGCCGCAAGTCGTCGGCCTGATGTACGTCTCGATGCTCGTCGGCATGGCGCTAAGCGCCCTCGCTTTCGGCGCCGCGCTCGCCGACTATTCCCCTGGCCGGCTCATCCAAGTCATTCAAGCCGCGGCGGTCCTCACCGTCGTTCTCAACGCCGCCGCCTTGTGGAAACAAGAGCCGCGCGACCGCCGGCGCGCGCACGCTCCGGCCCCGACCGACGGGTTCGCCGCCGCGTGGCGGACCTTCGTCGCCGGCGACGGCGCGGCGCGGCGGCTCCTCGTGATCGGCGTCGGGACGATGGGCTTCGGCATGGCGGACGTGCTGATCGAGCCCTTCGGCGGGCAGATCTTAGGCCTGTCGGTCGGCGCGACGACGAAATTGACGGCGACATTCGCCGGGGGCGGGCTGCTCGGGTTCGCCCTCGCCTCGCACGTCCTGTCGCAACCGGCGGCGCGCCCGATGCGGCTCGCCGTTTGGGGCGCCCTCGCCGGCGCGCCGGCGCTCTCCGCCGTCATCGCCGCGGGGCCGTTGGCGTCGACGGCGATCTTCGTCGCCGGCGTCGCGCTCCTCGGCTTCGGGGCGGGATTGTTCGTGCACGGCACGTTGACCGCGACGATGCGCGCAGCGCCGAGAGAGCAGACCGGATTGGCGCTCGGCGCTTGGGGCGCCGTTCAGGCGAGCGCCGCCGGGCTCGCGGCCCTCGTCGGCGGGGTCGTCCGTGACGGGATCGTCGCGACGCAGTCCGGTTCGGCGGGCGGCCTCGAAGCCGCGTATCGCGGCGTCTTCGCGCTGGAGATCGCGCTGCTCATCGCCGCTGCACTGCTCGCGGTCAAAAGCGCCGGCGCGCCGAGGCGCGCGCGGCCTTCATCCGTCGTCCCCGCGGAATAGCGAAAAGAACCGGATCAGGCTCCGTAGCCGCAACGCCGAGCCACGCGGTCGCGGGCGGGTCGGGCGACGCGGCGGCGTCTTACCGGCCGCGCGCGGCGCTACTCGGCGGCGACGTTCCGCATCCGATCGAAATGCGCCCAGACGCCTTCGTCGCCATGCCATTCGCCGCGCGTCGCGCCTTTGGAATACTCCGTCGCGCGCGCTTCAAAGAAGTTCGCGTGCTCGACCCCGTTCAGGATCTCCGTCAGCCAAGGCAGCGGGTGCTCTTTCACGCCGTAGAGCGCCGGCAGCTCCAGCTGTCCGAGGCGCCAATCCGCGATGTAGCGAATGTAGCGCTTGATGTCGTCCGCCGTCATGCCTTCGACCGGCCCCATCTCGAAGGCGAGATCGATGAACTTGTCTTCCAGGCCGACGACGGTTTTACAGCAGTCGACGATGTCGTCGGCGACGGTTTTTGTCACGACGCCCGTCTCTTTGGCGAACGCGTGGTAGAGCTTGACCATCCCCTCGCAATGCAGACTTTCATCGCGGATCGACCACGTCACGATTTGCCCCATGCCCTTCATTTTATTGAAGCGGGGGAAATTCATCAGCATGGCGAACGATGCGAAAAGCTGAAGCCCTTCGGTGAACGCGCCGAACATGGCGAGCGTACGTGCAATGTCGGCTTCGCTATCGACGCCGAATTGCTGCATGTAATTATGCTTGTCCGCCATCTCTTCATATTCGAGGAATGCGGAAAACTCGCTTTCCGGCATCCCGATCGTCTCTAGAAGCAGCGCGTAAGCGGCGATGTGGATCGTCTCGATGTTGGAGAACGCCGACAGCATCATCTTCACTTCGGTCGGTTTGAAGACGCGCGCGTAGCGCTCCATGTAATTGTCGTTCACCTCGACGTCGGACTGCGTGAAGAAGCGGAAGATCTGCGTAAGGAGATTGCGCTCCGCGTCGGTGAGTTTGCTCGCCCAGTCTTTGCAATCCTCGCCGAGCGGGACCTCCTCCGGCATCCAATGGACTTGCTGCTGACGCTTCCAGAAATCGTGCGCCCACGGGTAGCGGAACGGCTTATAGGCGAAGGAAGGCGTCATAAGCCCCGGAAGGCCGGTCGTCTCGGCGGCGTCCAACATCTCGGCATTTCTCCAGCGTGGTGTGTGGGGACACTACATGTAGTGTCGTGCTGGAGACAAGGTCCCAATTTGTTGAATTTTCCAACGCGACACCTTGACCGTGTCGGCGGCGCGGCGCGTCGGTTCGGCGCGATTTCCCCAACGCGCCTGTGGAAATCGCCGTCGGGCCCTCGGGCGTGCGCATAGCGCGCAAAGATGATGCGTGCCGGTCCTTGCGGACTGGCGAAGATGCGCCAAGGCGGTCATGTCTGGAAGATGTTCCGAACGGCGGTTCGGCCAATCAACGCCTGCGCGCCGGCCGCGCCGGCGCTCTGAAGGCGCGAGGCCCTTTTTCGGGCGCGGTCGGTTAGCCGTGGTAGCGCGGGCGATGCGTTGCGAGATATTCGCGCGCGAGCCGCTGGGCTTCCGCGATCTCCTCGGACGACATTTCCTTGGCGAGTTCGGCGCGATAGGCCCGCGCTTCGACGCTGCCGTGCATGGCCGCCAAGTTGAACCATTTGTGCGCGACGACGAGGCTGAAATCCGCGCCTTCGCCGCCGACCGACGCTTCAAGTCCGAGGCGATACATTTCTTCACCGCTTATGGCGCCGACGTCGCCGGTGTCGACCGTTTTCGCCGCGGCGTCGACGTCGATCGGTTCCGCCGCTTCAATCGTTGCTGACATGCTTAATCATCCTCTCCGCACGTCCGACGACGCGTGCGGTTCCCTCGCCGCATCGTGAACGATGCTGAAGATGTCGGTCGATTGGATAATTTCCGGTAAAGCCGCTTCTAAGAATTCGTTTACGGATTTTCTCAAACCGTTAACGACGAAGTCTCGGCATAGACTTTATACAGACGATATTATCGGGGCCGGCATAGCGCGTCGGCGAGGTTTGCGTCGCGCACACGGACGATGCGCCAGTCGGTTCTGCGGCGGGCCTCGTCGAACCGCAAAGCGGGCCACGGCGCGCTGACGGTTCGGATGGCCTGCCCCGTGAAATGCGCGGCGAGAGCCGGATCAATCGGCGGCGGCGCGCCTTCCCGCCACACGAACCAACACGCCCGGCCGTGCCCGCCTGGCGGCGCGTAGGCCGGCAAATGCGCCGACACGATCCGCGCCTCGGGCAACAAACGCCTGAGATTGCCGGCGTCGTCGTCTGTGAAACCGGCGACCGTCGCCTCCCCCGCGCCCCACGCCTTAAGGCTTTGCGCAAGCAGCGCGTACGGCGTCCATTGCCGGCAAGCGTCGCAGAAGAGCGGTCGCGGCGCGATCCCTTGTACGATCCGCAACCCGATCACCAACGCCGACACGGCCAGCGTCGCTGCGCCCCAACGCCGCACCGTTTCGCGAGACGGCTTGGCTGCGACGACCCGCGCGGCGATCGCGAAAAGCCCCGGCACGGCGAACGGCGTCGCATACCGCTCCTGGGCGGCGCCGCCGCCCAGCAGGGCTGCGGCGAGCAGGAAGCCGACAAAGCCGAAAAGCGCCGCGCGTTCCAACACGGTGCGCGCCCTGGACGACGGCGCCGCGCCGATCGTCGCGGCCGCCAGGCGCGCGCGCGCGCCGCCAGGCGCGAGCGCGGCGAGCACAATGAGCGGCGGCGCGAAAAACGACAGCCAAGCCCATACCGCCGCGGCGACGCCGGTTATCGGCCGCCATGCGCCGCGTGCGCCCGACGAGAGCTGCGCGCCGGCGTCCGACGCCAAATCCGCATTGTTCGTCAGGATCCAAAGGGCGTGCGGCGAGACCACGACCGCCGCCGTCGCCGCCGCCGCGATCGCGCGGATAGGCATGATGCGCCGTCGCGCCGCCGATACGGACGACACGGCGAGCAACGCCGCCGCGCCCGCCGGCGCGAAACTGTATTTCGATAAGAGCCCCAACCCGAAAATCGCGCCGAGCACGATATAGTCGCCGACGCCGCCGCGCTCGACGGTCCGTAACAGCGCAAACCAAAACGCGACGACGGCGGCGAGCAACATCGTCGTGTGCGTAAACGCCTGGTGATAATTCCACGCGATCTGGAACGTCAGAAACAGACCGCCCGCGCAAAAAAGACCGCACACGACGCTTCGATCGAACCCGGCCCCGAGCCGGCGGCCGACGGCGAACGCCGACGCCGTCGCCGCAACGAGCGCGGCATATTTGACGATAAGGAACCCGCCGGGTCCGACGCCGACGACGCGTTGCGCGGCCCACAGCGCCCATTCGAAGAGCGGCGGGTTCGTCGGCAAATAGCCGCCCTCAAGCGATTGGGCGAGAACGTTGAGTTTGGTATCGTCGTGGGCAAGCGCCGGATTGAACAGGACGTAGACCAGCGCATGCGCCGCACCGTACGCCGCCGCCGCGAGCGCGACGGCGGCTCCAGGTCGCCGAGCGCCCGCGCGGCGCAGGGCGTCGAAGGCCCTCGCCGCGGCGCGCTCAACCGTGCGGTTGCGAACCTGCCCGGACGTCGACGCTATTGTTGCTCGTCCGTTCGCCGCTCGAGGCGCTCAAAATCGCCGAGCGAGCAGGAGCCGGCGACGAAGCCGGTTGAGTTGTCGACCGACGTCACGATCTCGCCACGGCACAATTGGGAGCCGAACGAACGGTACTGCAACCGACGAAAGCCGCTTTGGCGCCCGCAATTGCCCGACGTTTTGTTGACGTAGTATTGGTTTCCAACCTGAGCGAGAAGCGTTCGGGGGGCCACCGAGCGAAGCGTCCGCAGATTGCGGATCTGCACGCACGTTTGCGTTTCCCCCGTCCGGCGAAAATCGGCCAGCGGATTGCGCCGGCGGCGCCGCGGCTCCTCAGCCGATTCGGCCTCTTCCTCAGCGGACGTATCGTCCTGGGCGACGGCGACGGGCGGCGCGGCGAAGCCGAGCATAAGCGATGCGGCGAGAAGCCGGAGCGGATGCGAGACGGTCATGGGATTGATCTCCTCAAGCGCTCCCCAGCGCGGCCGCATCGTAATGACCCGGCGTCTCAAACGCCAAGTTTTTTCTTCAAAATCTCGTTCACGGCTTTGGGATTGGCCTTGCCGCCGGTCTCTTTCATCACCTGGCCGACGAACCAGCCAAAGGTTTTGGGCTTTTCCTTGACCTGTTCGACTTGGGCCGGATTGGCGGCGATGATCTTGTCGACCGCCGCTTCGATGGCCCCGGTGTCGGTGACCTGTTTCAGGCCTTTTTCTTCGACGATCTGTTCCGGCGCGCCGCCGGTTTCGAACATGATCTCGAAGACCTGCTTGGCGATGCGTCCCGAAATCGTGTCGTCGGCGATGAGGTCGATCAGCTTGCCGAGCGCGGCGGCCGAAACGGGCGTCTCGGCGATGTCTTTGCCCGCTTTGTTCAGCGCGCCGAAAAGCTCCGTCGTCACCCAATTGGACGCGAGCTTGCCGTCGCGCCCGAGGGCGACCGCCTCGAAGAATTCGGCTTTCTCTTTGTCCGCGACGAGCACGGACGCATCGTAGGGCGACAATCCGTACTCGGCTGCGAGACGTTTCTTTTTGGCGTCGGGCAGCTCCGGCAGGCTCGCGCGGATCTCCTCGACCCAGGCGGCGTCAAGCGTCAACGGCAACAAGTCCGGGTCGGGAAAGTATCGATAATCGTGCGCGTCTTCCTTCGAGCGCATGGTGCGCGTTTCGCCTGTCGCCACGTTGAAGAGCCGCGTTTCCTGGTCGATCGTCCCTCCGGCTTCGAGCACTTGAATTTGACGGCGCGCCTCATAGTCGACGACCTGGCGCACGTAACGCAGCGAGTTGACATTTTTGGTCTCCGTGCGCGTGCCGAGGGCCTCGCCTGGACGACGCACCGACACGTTGACGTCGGCGCGCATGGACCCCTCTTCCATATTGCCGTCGCAGGTGCCGAGATAGCGCACGATCGTGCGCAATTTGCCGAAATAGGCGGCCGCCTCTTCGGCCGAGCGCATGTCGGGCTTGGAGACGATTTCCATCAGGGCGACGCCCGAGCGGTTGAGGTCGACGTGCGACTCCGTCGGGCTCAAATCGTGCACCGACTTGCCCGCGTCCTGTTCAAGGTGGAGGCGCTCCACGCCGACGACGATGGTTTCGCCATCGTCAAGCTCCACCTCGATTTCGCCCTCCCCGACGATCGGGTCCTTGTACTGAGAGATCTGATAACCCTGCGGAAGGTCCGGATAGAAATAATTTTTTCGGTCAAAGCGCGACCACAGATTGATCGTCGCGTTGAGGCCGAGCCCGGTGCGCACCGCTTGCTCGACGCAATAGCTGTTGATGACCGGCAACATGCCCGGCATCGCCGCGTCGACGAGCGAGACGTTTTCGTTCGGCCCGGCCCCATAGGTCGCCGGCGCGCCGGAAAACAGTTTTGACACGGACGACACCTGGGCGTGGACTTCGAGGCCGATGACGACCTCCCACGGGCCGGTTTCGCCTTGCAGATGTTTGACGCGTTCGCTCATGCTGCGGTCCCTGTCGCCGTCTCGGCGTTTTGCGCGCGGGCGATGGCGCGATTGACGGCGCCGTATATCCGCCGCGGATATTGCAGTTCCATATAGTGCGTCCCGCCGTGCACTTTTTCAAAGGCGGCAGACGCGCCGATATGCTGCGTTAAAAGATGCGCGTCTTTCAGCGACACCAGATGGTCAAAGTCGCCGTGGAGGACTTCAACGGGCTTTGCAAAGCCGCGCAGCGCCTCCAAGAGCGGTCCGATCTGCGTGCGCCGGCCTTCGACTTCGGCGCGCGTCGTGTGCAGACGGTTCGGCACGAGCGGCGCGACCTGCGGCTGCGCCGTCAAGTCGGCGAGCATGCGGGCGTAATCGAACGGCTCGCTGACGAGCGCGGCGACCGTCACCGCGCCGCTGACGGCCGGGTACGTCATGGCGCTTTTGAGCGCCAACGCGCCGCCGTAGCTGACGCCCATGACGATCGTTTTTCTGTCGCCGAGAAATGGTTCGACGACCCGAACCTGGTCGCGGAAATCAAGAACCGGCTCGCGGTGCCCGGCGCCGAAGCCGAGGCGCGAGACGACCGCGACGTCGAGATCCGCCGGCGCGCACCGCAAAAAGCGGTAGTAGAGTTCCTTGCGGCACGGGGTCCCCGGCAACACGACAAGCCGCCAGTCGGCCTTATCGCTCGACGCGACGAGCGCCTGCGTCTTCCGCCCGCCGTCAAACGGCACGGCGACGTCGATTTCCCGGATGCGCCTTGTCTCGAACATCGCGCCGCCTACCGCCACCAATCGTCGGGCCGGGCGGAAAAGCCGGCCGCGTCTTCGAGCGCGTAGAGGCCGGTAAACAGCGTTTCCTCGTCGAACGGGCGCGCAAGAAGCTGCAGGCCGAGCGGCAAGCCGTCCGCATCAAGACCGGCGGGCACGGACCCGCCCGGCAACCCGGCGAGATTGCCGGTCACGGTGAAGACGTCGTTCAAATACATCGAGACCGGATCGTCCGAGCGTTCGCCGAGTGCGAACGCGGCCGACGGCGCCGACGGCGTCAAAATGAGGTCGACGTCGGCGAACGCCTTGACGAATTCGTCAGCAATCAGTTTTCGAACTTTCTGGGCTCGGAGATAATAGGCGTCATAGTAGCCGGCGGACAAAACATAAGCGCCGATCATCACGCGTCGGCGCACTTCCGCGCCAAAGCCCTCCGCACGGGTCTTTTCATACATGGACGTGACGTCGCCGTACTCGCCCGCGCGATGGCCGTAGCGCACGCCGTCATACCGCGCCAAGTTGGACGACGCCTCGGCCGGCGCGACGATGTAATAAACGGGCAGCGCGTATTTCGTCAGCGGCAACGAGATGTCGACGATCTCGCAGCCGGCGGCGCGCAACCAGTCGACGCCCGCGGACCAGAGCGTTTCTATTTCGTCCGGCATGCCGTCGATCCGGTATTCCTTGGGCACGCCGATCTTCAGGCCTTTAACGGATCGGCCGATCGCGGCTTCGTAGTCCGGCACGGGGCGGTCGACGCACGTTGAGTCTTTCGCGTCGGGGCCCGCCATCGACCGGAGCATCGCTGCTGCGTCCCGCACGGTGCGCGCGACCGGTCCGGCTTGGTCCAATGAAGAAGCGAAGGCGACCGTGCCCCAGCGCGAGCACCGCCCGTAGGTCGGCTTGACGCCGACCGTGCCGGTCAACGCGGCCGGTTGGCGGATCGAGCCGCCGGTGTCGGTCCCCGTCGCGCCGGCGCAGAGCCGCGCGGCGGTCGCGGCCGACGAGCCGCCGGACGAGCCGCCCGGCGTCAGCTTAGCGTCCGAGCCCGCACGCCGCCACGGGCTGACGACGGGGCCGAAATAGCTGGTTTCGTTCGACGACCCCATCGCGAATTCGTCGAGGTTCGTTTTGCCGAGCATCACCGCGCCGTCGCGCCACAAATTCGCCGTCACGGTCGCTTCGTAGTCCGGCGTGAAGCCTTCGAGAATTTTGGAGGCCGCCGTCGTCCGGACGCCTTGCGTGCAGAAAAGGTCCTTGATCGCGAGCGGAACGCCTTCGAGCGGCCCGGCCTCGCCGGCGGCGATGCGCTTGTCGCTCGCCTCGGCCATCGCGCGGGCTTTGTCCGCGGTCACCGTAATAAAGGCGTTGAGCGCGCCGGCGGCGTCGATCCGGTCGAGGTAGGCTTGCGTCGCCTCGACCGCGCTCGCTTCTTTGCTTTTGAGCGCGTCGCGCAGACCCGCGAGCGTTAAGTCGGTAAGGTCGGTCATAAGGGGGCGCCCCTGAAGGATGGCGGCCGGGCTCATGCGCCCGGCGGCTATTCGACGACTTTCGGCACGACGAAGAAGTGATCCTCCGTCTTCGGCGCATTGGCGACGATACGGTCCGGCTGTCCGCCGCCTGTCGGGCCGTCCTGTAAAACGTCTTCGCGCATCGGCAACGCGGTCTCGACCGTCGACGCCATCGCGTCGACGCCCTCGACGTCGATCTCCATCAACTGCTCGATCCACTGGAGGATGCCGGAAATTTCTTCCGCGAGCGGTTCGAGCGCCTCTTCGGGCGTGTCGATCCGCGCGAGGTGCGCGACTTTGCGGACGGTGTCTTTGTCAATCGCCATGGATCGGTGAACGGCCTTTTGGTGCGGCGCCGCGAAACGGCGTCAGGACGCAACGCGTATCAATCGCCCGCCGCGCGTTCAAGGGCGGCGGCCCGGGCTTTCGTCGCGGCGGCGTCGAGCTGGGCGACGGCTTTTTCCGGCCGCGCGTAACGCGCCGTCGCGAAAGTCCGCAGCGCGGCGGCGAAGTCGGCGTCGCCGGCGCCTTCGACAAAGCGAAAGAGCGCGGCTTCGTCATAACCGTCGTCATCAGCGACGGCGGCGGCGAAGGCGCGCCATAGGTCGGTGGCCGACCGGCCCGTCGCGCGCGCCAAGGCGTCGAACGCCAGGCGGCCGCAATCATATGCCGGTCCCGCATCGCCCGCGCGTTCGACGGCGTTGAGCGGCACGTCGTCGGCGCGCCGCCGGCACGCGGCGCGGGCCTCGGCCTGTACTGCAGCGCGATCGGCCGCGGACCAAAGACCGGTTGCGACCAACGCCTCCGCGGCGACGGCTTCCGCGGCGCCTTCGTGGATCCAGGCCGGCACGCCCGGGCCGACCGGTCGCACGGCCATTTGGCGGAGGTGCGCGCCCTCATGGGCGAGCGCGCGCGCGAGCAGCCGTTCGTTCTCGGGCGAGCTGGACGCCCACGCCCCGCCGCTGAACGTGATCTGGATCTGGCCGGGCAAGGCGTCGCCGGCATACGACAAGCGCCCCGCCGCGCCGCCGGGCCGATATGAGACGAAGACGTCAGCACGCGGGGGCGCGGCCGGCCCGAACGCCGCATCGTAGCGGGCGCTGATCGTTTCCCATTGGCGGCGCGCCGCCGCCGCAAGCCAAGCCGGCGTTTCTGGCGCGACGACTATTTCCGCGCCGGCGCCGCGAAGAAACTCGGCGTCGGCGACCAACAAAAACGCCGGGTGGTTCCCCGGGCTTCGCCAATCCGCGATAGCGTCTTCAACGCCGCCGAACGCGAAGACCGCGCGCCCGGCGCCCGGCGTCACCGAAAAGCGCGCCTCGGCGCGCCGGCGGTCGGCGGCGAAGGGGTGGAACGCCCCGGTGTAGACGAGCGCCCCGTCCGCGCCGAACGGGCGGATCGGCGTGTAGTCCTTAACGCCCTCAAGCGGGACCGCGGCGACGGCGACTTCCCAAACCGTCGTCGGCGTCGACGCGGTGAGAACGTCGCGGTCGACGTTGGTTCCGATCGCGACCCCGGGCGTCAACGGCGTCCAGGCCGCTTGACGGCGCCCGGCGAGACTGGGGCCGAGGTCGAGCCGGGCTCGCGGGGTCGGTGTTTTGACCGTCAGCCGCCACGGCGCCCCCAGCGCCCCTGGCGCGGCGAGCGCGACGCGGATCGGGCCTGGCGCGCCGGCGTGGTCGCCGGTCGGAACGGGCGGCCGGCGCATCGCCGTCGCAATCACGACCGCAACCGCAACCACCAAAAGCGCCGCACCAAACCGCACGCGCAGGAGCCCCTCTTTCGTCCACGCGGCTTTGCCAAAGACCGCCGCGCGCGCCATGTAGGAAGCCATGGACGAGACCTTCGAACAACAGGCGGGCGCGTTCGGGGCCAAGGGCGCGCTCATCGGCCTCGACCTCGGCGACAAGACGATCGGCGTCGCCTCGTGCGATCCGGAGCGACGCGTCGCAACGCCTGTCGAAACGGTGGCGCGTAAGAAATTCACCGTCGACGCGGCCCGCCTCGTCGCCTTGGCCGAAGCGCGCGGCGCCGTCGGCTGGGTTCTCGGCCTACCGCGCAATATGGACGGCTCGGAAGGGCCGCGCGCGCAGGCGACGCGCGCCTTCGCCCGCAATCTCACCCGCGTCGCCGGCCTCCCCCTCGCCTTCTGGGACGAGCGCCTCTCCACCGCCGCCGTCGAGCGCGACATGATCGCGATGGACGAGACGCGGGCCAAACGCGCCGCGCGGGTCGACGCGGCGGCCGCCGCCTTCATCCTGCAAGGTGCGATCGATCGTTTACGGACGATGGACTGATCGCGCGCGGATCACAGCAACATCGCCGCCGGCTCCTCCAGGAAGCCCTTAAAGGCGGCTAGGAACTGTGCGCCGACCGCGCCGTCGACGACCCGGTGGTCGCACGTCAACGTCACGGTCATGACGGTCGCGATCGCCATTTGCCCGTTCTTGACGACGACGCGTTCTTCACCGGCCCCGACCGAGAGGATCGCGCCTTGCGGTTGGTTCACGATCGACGCGAAGCTCTTGATGCCGAACATGCCGAGATTGGAGACTGAAAAAGTGCCGCCCTGGTATTCTTCGGGCTTTAATTTGCGCGCACGGGCGCGGCCGGCCATGTCTTTGATCTCGGCGGAAATCTGCTTGAGGCCTTTTTCCTCCGCCTTCCAGACGATCGGGGTGATGAGCCCGCCGTCGATCGCCACGGCGACGCCGATATCGGCGTGCTTGTGAAGGAGGATCGCTTCATCCGTATACGTGGCGTTTGCGTCGGGGACGGCTTTGAGCGCCAGCGCGCTCGCTTTGATGATGAAGTCGTTCACCGAGAGCTTGTAGGCGCCGTCGCCTTCCGGGGAGAGCGCGTTGACGCGTTTGCGCGCCGCGAGCAGCGCGTCGAGCGTAATGTCGACGTTCAGCGGGAAATGCGGCACCTCGCCGTTGAAGCTTTGCGTCAAGCGCTTGGCGATCACCTTCCGCATGCCGTCGAGTTTGACGGCCTCGTAGCTTTCCGGCGGATATAATCGCGGATCGACGCTCGCCGACGCCGGTGCGAATGCGCCGCCCGCCCCGGCGGCGGCGGCGCGAACACCGTCGGCGAGCGCCTTTTCGACGTCCCGTTTGACGATACGGCCCCGCGGGCCGGAGCCTTTGACGGCTGATAGTTCCAGCCCCTCGGCCTTGGCGATGCGTTTTGCGAGCGGTGAGGCGAAGACGCGCGCGCCCGCCGCGGCCTCGGCCGGCGCCGTCGGTTGCGGGGCCGCCGGGCCCGCCGCGCCGTTCGTTTGCGGCGGCGACGCACGGCCAGATGGGGCGGCGTCGGCAGAAACCGCCTCGGCCGAAGCGGGCGCCGCGCGCTGCAGATCCGCGAGGTCGATCGCGTCGGCGCTTTCGCCGTCCTCCAAGAGGACGGCGATCACGGCGTTGACTTTGACGTTCTCGGTGCCGGCGCCGACGACGATCTTGCCGACGACGCCCTCATCGACGGCTTCGACCTCCATCGTCGCTTTGTCCGTCTCGATTTCCGCAATGACGTCCCCCGACGAAACGGCGTCGCCTTCTTTGACGGTCCACTTGGACAAGGTGCCCTCTTCCATCGTCGGTGAGAGCGCGGGCATCAGGACAGGCGTCGGCATCGCGTCGGGTTCCGTCTTTATGCGGTGTTTATTGGAGGACGAACGCTTTCGCGATAATGCGCCACTCGCCGTCGACCTTAGCGAGCGTCAGCGCGTCGTAGAAGCGATCGCGCGAGCGGAACATGACGGTCGCGATGCGGCCGTCTTGGACGTGCATGTCGAGGATCTCGCCGTCGCGGTCCGGCGCGTCGGGGGTCGGGTTTTGCGACCAGTTGGCCAGAACCTCGCCCATATCTTTCCAGGAGCGCACCGCCGGCTCGCCCGCGTCGTTCTTGACGACGCCGACCATGGACGCGTGCTCGGCGACGAACGCACGATTGAGCCGCTCGGCGCTTCCTTGGCCCTGGCCGTGGAAATAGTCGTACACCGCCGCCTTAATCGCCTTTGCATCGGACTTGCCGTCGGTCGCGGCCGCGTCGGTTTTTTCGGTTCCGGCGAACGCCGCCGGCGCCGACGCCGCAAACGACGCGACGGCGAGCAGACTGAAGAAAAGCTTTTTCATGCTTGGTTCCTTTGGTGCGGTTTGTCCCCGTCCAAATTCGTTCGCGCCGACCCTTCTCAGCGCTGTAAAAACGTCTTGGTTGCGATTTTCCACTCGCCGCCGACCTTCAAAAGCGTCAGGACGTCGTAATATTCGTCCTTATACCGAAACATGACGGCGGCGATCCGGCCGTCAGTAATCATCATGTCCAGTATTTCGCCGTCGCGCCCGACGCCTTCGGGCGCCTCGTTCGACGCCCAATTGGCGATCACGGCGTCCATATCCTTAAACGCGCGCATTTCGCCGCCGGCGTCGGTTTTGACCATCCCGACCATGGCGGCGTTGTCGACGGCGAACGCACGGTCGAGCCGCGCACGGTCGGCCGCGCCGATCCCGTCAAAATAGTCCTGGATGACGACTTTGATCGCTTCGCGGTCGGCTTCATCGCCGCGCTGTTTGTCTTGCTTGACGTCGTGCGCGGCGGCGGCCCCGGCGAATGCGGGCGCGGCGACCAACGTTAAAATAGCGAGCAGCGTCTTCATAGCGAACAGTCTCCAATTAGTTGGCGTAAAGAACGGACTTCACGGCGTTGACGATTTTTTCCGCGTTGGGGAGGCTCAACGCCTCCAAGTTCGCCGCGTAGGGCAACGGCGTTTCTTCCTGGGTGACGCGCGCCGGCGGGGCGTCCAGATAGTCGAACGCGTGCTGCGTCACCTGCCAGGCGACTTCCGCGCCGATCCCGCATGCGCCCCAACCCTCTTCGACGGTGACGACCCGATTGGTCTTGCGTACGGAAGCGAGCACGGTCTCCACGTCCATCGGCCGCAAGGTGCGCAAGTCCACGACTTCGACGGACACGCCCTCGCCCGCCAACGCCTCGGCCGCTTCCAACGCGAATTTCACGCCGCGTGAATACGATACAACGGTGACGTCCGCCCCTTCGCGTTGCACCTTCGCTTTGCCGATGGGCAGAACCCAGTCGTCGACGTCCGGAACGTCCGTTTCATCGCCGTACAGAAGTTCATGCTCGAGGAACACGACCGGGTTCGGATCGCGGATCGCCGCTTTCAACAGCCCTTTCGCGTCGCTCGCCGACCAGGGCGACATGACGATCAGTCCGGGCACGTTGGAATACCACGCCGCAAAGTCCTGACTGTGCTGTGCGGCGACGCGGGAGGCCGCCGCGTTCGGTCCGCGAAAGACGATCGGCGAGCCCATTTGCCCGCCCGACATATAGCGCGTCTTGGCGGCCGAATTGATGATGTGGTCAATCGCCTGCATGGCGAAATTGAACGTCATGAATTCGACGATCGGCTTCAGCCCCGCAAACGCAGCCCCGACGCCGAGCCCCGCAAACCCGTATTCAGTAATCGGCGTATCGACGACGCGGCGATCGCCGAACTCGTCGAGAAGCCCGCGGCTCACTTTGTAAGCGCCCTGATATTGCGCGACCTCCTCGCCCATCAAGAAGACGTCCGGATCGCGGCGCATTTCCTCGGCCATGGCGTCGCGCAAGGCGTCGCGCACGGCGGTTTTCACCATCGTCACGCCCGCCGGCAATTCCGGGTCCGCGGCGGCGGGCGCGGCGGACGGCGCCTCTGTCGCAGCGTTCGGCGGGGGGGCGGAAACGGGGCTCGGTGAAGGCTCTGCGCTCGGGGCCGCCGAGCCGTTGAGCGAGGCCGTATCGATGTCGGCCGCGCTTTCGCCGTCGTCGAGCAACACCGCGATCGCGTCGTTGACTTTAACGTTTTCGGTGCCCGCAGGGACGAGGATCTTGCCGATCACGCCTTCGTCGACGGCCTCGACTTCCATCGTCGCTTTGTCGGTTTCGATTTCCGCGATGACGTCGCCGGACGCGACCGTGTCGCCTTCCCCCACGGTCCATTTCGCAAGCGTGCCCTCTTCCATCGTCGGCGACAAAGCGGGCATGAGGATCGGCGTCGGCATGGGGTCTCCCTCAAAAACGCATCCTGCGGCGCGGCTTCTGCGGCCGCATGCGCCGCATCAGTGCCGCAAAGGCCGCGAGCAGACAAGCCGCGCCGGGGCGGTCGTGTGTGATTGGCGGCGGGGTCGCGCCCGAGAGGCGCGGCGTGCGGCGCGGCGTGCGGCGCGTGCGGTCAACCGGCGAAGGTCGCGCCCGATTGTTGCGGGGCCATGCGCACGAGCCGCGACGTCTCGACCGCCGCCTGCCGGTGGGCGACCGCGCGCTGATAGTCAGGGTCTTTGATCATCTCCGCGAACGCCGCGGCCGACGGGTATTCGGCGACGAACGCGGCGTCCCACGCCTCGTCGCCGGGCCCGATCAGCATGCATTGCGGCGCCGCGGCGTAAACGATTCGTCCGCCGACGCGTTTAAAAATGGGGGCGCTGTCGCGGCCGTAAAGGGCGTAGGCCTCCGCGCCCGTCCGCGCCGCGCCCGCTTCCGGGTGCCCGTCGGGATATGCCGCGGACGCGCGGAACTTCAGGAGGTTCAACATGTGGATCGGGCCCGCGTCCGGCAGCTTCATCATGGCGCCGAACTGCTCGCGCGTCGGGTCGACGTAGTTTTCCATGGGAGCGCCTCCTAAGCGTTCGGCAGGCCGATCGTCCGCGCGACGATGCGGTCGACGATCGACGTCGGCAGAAATGTGCGCAGCGCGATGAGCGCGGCGAAGCGCGGCGGCACGATATAGTGCGACTTCGGACACGCGGCGGTCAGCGCTTTTTCGACGACCTGCGCGACGATGTCCGGCGACGGCGCGTTCGGGTGCTTGGCGGCGTGCCATTTTTGAAAAACGCCGAGCGCCTTCGCGTACGGATTGTTCGGCTCCATGTAGGGCGCGAGCCCGTCCTGTTCGCCCTCCCCGATCGGCGTGTTGATGAAGCCGGGGCGCACGATCGACACCGCGACGCCGAACGGCGCCAGCTCGCGCCGAAGCGCGTCCGACAAACCGTCGACGGCGTGTTTCGACGAGGCGTAGACGCCGAAGAACGGCGTCACGATCCGTCCGGCGACGGAAGAGATGTTCACAATGCGCCCGGTTCCTTGCGCGCGCAGGATCGGCGTCGCCGCCCGCAACACGTTGGCGAGCCCGAAGACGTTGGTCTCATATTGGCGGCGCCATTCGTTCGTCGGCACGCATTCGATCGGTCCGGTCACGCTGAACCCGGCATTGTTGACGACGCCGTAAAGCGTCGCGCCGTCGGCCGCGATATCCTGAAAGCCGCGCTCAACGGCGCCTTCATCCGTCACGTCCATCTGGAGCGGGCGGATCGCGCCTTGCGGGGCGGACGCGGCGAGCGCTTCCAACTTGTCGAGGCGGCGGGCGGCGGCGAACACGCGAAAACCCGTTTGCGCGAGCCGCCGCGCCGTCGCCGCGCCGATGCCGCTGGAGGCGCCGGTGACGAGTACTGGTTTCAACATGGCTCGGCGTCCTCTTATTGGGGCCTTGTCGCTGCGGCGGCCGCGAACGGCCGGATTAAACGAGCCGGGAGCGGACCATCGCGGCGTTGACGAACGACGCAAACAACGGGTGCGGATCGAACGGGCGCGATTTCAACTCGGGGTGAAACTGGACGCCGACGAACCACGGATGCGACGGGATCTCCATGATCTCCGGCAAGGCGCCGTCGGGCGAGACGCCGGAGAAAACGACGCCGTGGTCGGCGAGCCGGCGCGCCCAATCCATATCGACCTCGAAGCGATGGCGATGGCGCTCTTCGATCTCCTCCGCGCCGTAAATCTCCGCAACGCGGCTGCCGGGCTTTAACCGCGCGGGATACGCGCCGAGCCGCATGGTGCCGCCGAGATCGCCGCCTTCGGCGCGCTTTTCCACGTCGTCGCCGCGCGCCCACTCGGTCATCAGCCCGACGACCGCGTCGCCGCCGCGTCCGAACTCGCGCGACGTCGCCTGCGTTTCGCCGAGAAGGTGGCGGACCGTTTCGATGACGGCCATTTGCATGCCGAAGCAGATGCCGAGGAACGGCACGTCGCGTTCGCGTGCAAACTGCGCGGCTTTGATCTTGCCGGCCGCCCCGCGCTCGCCGAACCCGCCGGGCACGATGACGCCGTGGACGCCCTGCAACGCTGAGATCGCTTCTTCTTCGTCTTCAAAAACGCTCGCCTCGATCCAATCGATCTCGACACGGACGTTATTCGCGACGCCGCCATGGGCGATTGCTTCAATCAAGGATTTATACGCATCCTTAAACACGGTGTACTTGCCGACGACGGCGATGCGCACCTCGCCGTCGGGTTTGACGATACGCTCGACGATCTCGGTCCATTTCGACAGGTCCGGCGCGGGCGCGTCGTCCAAACGAAACGCGTCGAGCACGGCCTGGTCGAACCCCTCATGGTGGTACGCCAGCGGCACTTCGTAGATCGAGCGACAGTCGAGCGCCTGCACGACCGCGCTTTCACGCACATTGCAAAAGAGCGCGATCTTGCGGCGCTCCGCGGGCGGAATTTCGCGGTCGGCCCGCACCAGGAGAATATCCGGCTGGATGCCGATCGAGCGCAGCTCTTTGACCGAGTGCTGCGTCGGTTTGGTTTTCAATTCGCCTGCGGACGGAATGTACGGCATCAGCGTCAGATGGACGAAAATAGCCTCGCCGCGCGGCAATTCGTTGCCGAGCTGACGGATGGCTTCGAAAAACGGCAGGCCCTCAATGTCGCCGACCGTCCCGCCGATCTCGCACAGAACGAAGTCCGCGCCGCCCGCGTCCGCGGTCACGAACGCTTTGATGGCGTCCGTCACGTGCGGGATGACCTGCACGGTGGCGCCGAGATAATCGCCGCGCCGCTCACGCTCGATGATGTGCGAGTAAATCTGCCCGGTCGTCACATTGTCGTTCTTCGACGCCGACACGCCGGTAAAACGCTCGTAATGGCCGAGATCGAGATCGGTCTCCGCGCCGTCGTCGGTGACGAAGACTTCGCCGTGCTGATAGGGGCTCATCGTCCCCGGGTCGACGTTCAGATAGGGATCGAGTTTACGGAGAAGGACGCTGTAGCCGCGCGCTTGCAACAACGCGCCGAGCGCCGCCGCCGCCACGCCTTTGCCAAGTGAGGACACCACGCCGCCGGTGATGAAGATATACCGCGCCATGGGAGTTCGTCATAACGCGGGTTCGCGCGGGCCGTAAAGCGGTTTCGCAGCGTTCGGGTCCGCGCTTATCCGCGCGGGGCGCTTTAGGCCTTACTCGTCGCCGCCTTTTTCATCGCCGCCTTCGGCTGCGCCGTCTTCGGCGCCGAGGGAATCAAGCGCGTCTTGCACCGTCTCGGGGTCGTCTTCGTCGGCGGGGCTCGGGGCCAGACCCTCCGTCAACTCCTCAAGCGAGGCGCCCGAGACCGGCCCGTCGGCGTCCGGAATTTCTTCACCGGTCAATTCTTCGGAGATTTCTTCGGCCGTCTCGCCGCGATCAGCGACGAACGCCAAGGCGATCGAGGTGGAGAAAAACAACGCCGCAAGGATCGACGTGGTCCGCGTCAGCACGTTCGCCGCGCCGCGCCCCGACATGAAGCCGCCCCCGCCGCCGCCGCCGATGCCCAACGCGCCGCCTTCCGAGCGCTGGACGAGCACGATGCCGATCAACGCCAGCACGATCAGCGTGTGGACGGTGAGGAGGACGGTGGTCACTGCGGTCATGGCCGATCTCGTTCGTTGGCGGGACGTGCGACGTCTCAGCGGACGTAGGCGATCGGCCCGAAAAATAAACCGCCCGATCGCCACGAAGCGCACGGTTTAAGCGATCGTTTGCAGCGGAACAAGGCCCGTTCCGACGCCGCCCGACGCGGTCGATCGGAAAAACCCATCGCCGATTGAAGATCCAATGCAAATCCCGGATGCGTAAGCGGTGTGTTTATGACGATCAGCCCGCATCGTCAGTTATGAAAGGAATGAGCCATGACGGTCCGCACGATCGGCTCGCGTATCGCCGTCGCCGCCGGCGCTCTAGCGGCTGTGACGACCCTCGCCGCCGCTCCGGCCGCCGCCCAAGGCCGCCCGCCGCAGCCGCAAGGCCTCTCGGTCACCGTCGGCGTCGCGCCGATCGTCGCCCCGGTCTATGACGGCGCGGACGAATACGCGTTCTCGATTTTTCCGGACATTCGCGTCGCATACGGCGCGCGCTTCTTCGGCTCGGTGCCGGAAGGTTTCGGCTATCGCGTCGTCAACACGCGCCGTTGGCGCGCCGGGCCGATCGCACGCCTGCGCTTCGGCCGCGACGAAGACTCCGGCGGCTCGCCGTTCCTGATCGCAGGCGAAAGCGACGACCTGCAGGGCCTCGGCAATGTCGGCGTGGCGGTCGAACTCGGCGCGTTCGGCGAGCTTTCTTCGGGCCCCTGGGTCTGGCGCGGCGAGATGCGCCAAGGCGTCGGGGCCCATGACGGGCTTGTCGGCGACGTGCGCCTGTCGCGCATTCAACAATTCGGGAAAACGACGGTGATCGCCGGCCCGAGCGTTTCGTTCGGCGGCGGCGATTTCGTCAACGTCTATTACGGCGTCGACGCGACGCAATCGGCCGCGTCGGGCTTGCGCGCTTTTGAAGGCGACGGGGGGCTTGTCTCCTGGGGCGTCGGCGTGACGGCCGTGCGCCCGATCAGCGAGCGCGTCACTGCGACGTTCCTCGCCGGCTATGATCGCATTTCCGGCGATGCGGCGGACTCCCCGATCGTCGCCGACGTCGGCAGCCGCAACCAAGCGCGCGTCGGCTTCGCCTTCGGGTATCGGTTTTAGTCCCCGTCGCGGGCCGACAGCCCACGGATCATCTTGAGAATCTCATCGGTCCGCGCGTGGTGCAGCGCGTGGCCGGTGTTCTCAAACAGCGTCAGCGTGGCGTTCGGCGCCTCGGCGGCGAGCGCACGGGCGTGGATGTCGGGGTAGACGTCTTTGTCGTCGAGACCGGCTGCGACGCGGATCGGCAGCCTCAACGCGCCGTAACGCGACTGCATGGCGACGATCTGCGGCTTGAGCGCGACGATATCCTCCGCATTGTGACGAAACCGGTCGCCGTAAAACAAGAGCCCGACGCCCGCGCGCCTGAAATAGTCGTCCGGCATCGCGTTGGGGGCGACCGCGCGCGCGATCGTTCGTGGAACGACAAACCGCCCGTAGGGTCGGATGACCAGCGCTCGGAACGCCGCGCCCACAATCGGCGTCGTCGCAACATGATTGTACCAGGCGACGCCGCCGGGCCATTCGTGGCTCACGGGCGCGAGCGCGACGAGGCCGGACATCTCGTCTTGAAATGCGAGCGCATACGCCAACGCGACGGCGCCGCCGAGACTTTGCCCGACGACGACGGGCCGGTCCGCGCCGGCCGCCGTCGCCGCGTCGCGCACGAGCTGCGCCTGGCGCGCAAGGAGCCGGCCGTCGGGCGGCCGGTCCGAATAGCCGTGGCCGGGGCGATCGACGAGGATCACGTGGCGGTCGACGGCGAGCGGCGCGCCGAGCGCCATCGCCATGTCGCGCAGATTGGCGCTCGCCCCGTGGATCATCACGACGCTTGGGGCCGCGCCTTTATGCTCGGCGCCGAGTTCCACGACGTGCATTCGCACGCCGTCCGCCTCGACGAACCGACCCGGCGGCGCCGGCGGCTGTTGGAGCCCAAGGGCTAAAGTCGATAGGAGCGCGGCCACGGCGAGAAAAACGAAGAAAACGCCGCGGCGCGTCACGCCGTGGCGATGGCGTAAAAGTCGGCCGCCTTCAGGCTGGCGCCGCCGACCAGGGCCCCGTCGACATTGTCGCCGGCGAGGATTTCGGACGCGTTCGCCGGCTTCACCGAGCCGCCATAGAGAATAAGAACGCCCGCGCCGACGACGCCGCGGATCGTCGCGTGCATCGCCGCGATGTCGTCCGTCGTCGGCGTGAGGCCGGTGCCGATCGCCCAAACCGGCTCATAGGCGACCACCAACGGCCCCGCGCCTTCCGGCAGCGAGCCGGCCAACTGACCGCGCACGACCGTCTCGGCGTCGCCGGCTTCGCGTTGATCTTTCGTCTCGCCGACGCAGACGATCGGCGTCAGCCCGGCCCGGCGCGCCGCCTCGGCCTTGGCGCGCACAAGCGCATCGGTTTCCCCGTGGTCCGCACGGCGTTCGGAGTGGCCGACGATCACGTAGGAGCCGCCCGCGTCTTTCAGCATTTCAGCCGAGACGTCGCCCGTATGGGCGCCCGACGCGCTGACGTGACAATCTTGCCCGCCCGTCTCGACCGGCGCGCCGGCGAGGTGCGCGGAGAGCGCCGCCAGCAAGGTCGCCGGCGGGCAAATGACGACCGCGCGACCGGCGGGCGCGGCGCCGTCCAGCATGGCGACGAGCGTGTCGACTTCCGCCGTTGATGCGGCGAGACCGTTCATCTTCCAATTCCCGGCGATCAGCATGGCCATGGGCGGGTCTCCGTTTGCAAACGAGGGATCGCGCCGCGGCGAACGCACGGCGACCGGTCTCGTAGGTAAACGAGGTCGCGCCCGCGAACAAACCGCGTCGTCACCCTCAAGCGGGCGCGGCGCCGCGTTGAGCCCTGCGGCCCGGCCGCGTATGCCTGTCGGCCCGATGACCGCCTATGAAGACATTCTGCGCCCGACGCCGAAGGGGCTTTACTGCCCGCCGGGCGACTTTTTCATCGACCCGCCAGGGCCGGTCGATCGCGCCGTGATCACCCACGGCCATGCGGACCATGCACGCGCCGGCCACGCGGCCGTGCTCGCGACGCCCGAGACGCTCGCCATTATGGCGGCGCGCTACGGCGAGGACTTCGCCGCGTCGCGACAGCCCGCGGCCTACGGAGAAACCGTCGATCTCGGCGGCGTGCGCGTCCGGCTGGCCCCGGCGGGGCATGTTCTGGGCTCGGCCCAAGTCGTCGTCGAACACGCCGGCAAGCGCCTTGTCTGTTCAGGCGACTATAAACGACGCGCGGACGCGACCTGCGCGCCGTTCGAGCCGGTCCCGTGCGACGTATTCATCACCGAAGCGACGTTCGCCTTGCCGGTTTTTCGGCACCCGGACGACCGCGGCGAAATCGAGCGCCTCTTAACGTCGCTGACGCAGTTTCCCGAACGCGCACATCTCGTCGGCGCTTACGCGCTCGGCAAAGCCCAACGCGTCATCGCCCTTTTACGCGCCGCCGGATACGACCGGCCCATCTACATTCACGGCGCGCTAAAAGCGCTCTGTACGCTGTACGAAACCCACGGCGTCGATCTCGGCCCCTTGGAGCCGGCGACGATCCGGTCGGAGAAAGGCGCGCCGAAGCGGGATTTCGCCGGCGAGATCGTCGTCTGTCCGCCCGCCGCGTTTGCCGACAAATGGGCGCGGCGCTTCGCCGAACCCCTCGCCGCGTTCGCCTCCGGGTGGATGCGCATCCGCGGCCGCGCCCGCCAGCGCGGGGTCGAACTGCCGCTCATTTTGTCCGACCACGCCGATTGGGACGAGTTGACGCAAACCGTTCGCGACGTCGAGCCGCAACAATTGTGGATCACGCACGGGCGCGACGACGCGCTGACGCGGTGGGCCGACCTGAACGGCGTCCCCGCGCGCCCGCTCGCGCTTGTCGGTTACGACGACGAAAATGACTGACGCGGCGCATACTCCCGAAGCGGCGCATGCTCCGGAAACGGCGCATGCTCTCAAAGCGCCGGGCGGGTCGTTCGCGCGCTTCGCCGAACTTCTCGATCGGCTCGTCCTGACCCCGCAGCGCAACGGCAAGCTTAAGCTGCTCACGGATTTTTTCGCGCAAACCCCGGACCCGGACCGCGGTTACGCGCTCGCCGCCGTCACGCGCGATCTGGCGTTGCGCAACGTCAAGGCCAACCTCTTCCGCACCCTGATCGCCGAGCGCATGGACGTGGTCCTCTTTGAACTCTCCTACGATTATGTCGGCGACCTCGCCGAAACGGTCTCGTTGTGTTGGCCGGAGCGGCCGGGCGCCAACGCCCCGCCCGAATTCGCCGACGCGGTGGAGCGGCTGCAGTCGGTCTCGCGCGCGCAAGCCCCGCAGCTTCTCGAAAGCTGGCTCGACGCGCTCGACGCGCGCGGGCGCTGGGCGTTGATCAAGCTGGCGACGGGCGGATTGCGCATCGGCGTCTCCGCGCGTCTCGCCAAGCAGGCGCTGGCCCGCTACGGCGACAAGCCGGTCGAAGAAATCGAAGAGCTGTGGCACGGGCTGACAATTCCCTATGCGGATCTCTTCGCTTGGCTGGAGGGGCGGGCGGAAAGACCCGTTAGCGCCGCGGCCGCGCCGTTTCGACCGGTGATGCTCGCGCACCCCATCTTGGAACGCGCCGAGTTGGACGCGCTGGCGCCGGCGGACTTCTTCGCCGAATGGAAATGGGACGGAACCCGCGTCCAAGCCGCCTGCGAGGCCTACGAGCGCCGGCTGTATTCGCGCACCGGGGACGACATTTCCGCGACCTTTCCGGACGTCCTTGCGGCCCTTGACGGCGACGTGACGCTCGACGGCGAACTCTTAGTGTTCGATCCCGCCGCCCCGCCGTTCAAAGCCGCGCCGTTTTCGCACCTCCAGCAGCGGCTCAACCGCAAGACGGTGGGGCGCAAATTATTGGAGACGCACCCGGCGTTCTTTCGCGCCTACGATCTTCTTCGTTTGGACGGGGAGGATCTGCGGCCGCTGCCGTTCGAGGACCGACGACGTCGGCTCGAGGACTTCATCGCGGCGGCGCGGCCGGCGCGGGTCGACTTGTCGCCGCTCGTCGACTTCGAGACGTGGGACGATCTCGCCGCCCGCCGCGCCGCGCCGCCCGCGCCGGAGATCGAAGGCTTGATGCTGAAACGCCGCGCCGCGCCGTACGTACCCGGACGGCCCAAAGGCGAGTGGTGGAAGTGGAAGCGCGATCCCTATCTCGTCGATGCGGTCATGCTGTATGCACAACGCGGGCACGGCAAACGCTCGTCGCTCTATTCGGATTACACCTTCGGCGTCTGGCGCGAGGAGGACGGCGCGCGCGCCCTCGTCCCCGTCGGCAAAGCCTATTCCGGCTTCACGGACGACGAACTCGCCAAGCTCGACAAATTCGTCCGTGACCACACGACCGATCGGTTCGGCCCGGTCCGCCAGGTGCGCGCCGACGAACAAGTCGGCCTCGTTCTAGAGATCGCCTTTGAGGGGCTCAACCGCTCGACCCGGCATAAATCCGGCGTCGCGATGCGGTTTCCTCGGATCAACCGCATCCGCTGGGACAAACCCGCCGCCGAAGCCGACGAGATCGGCTTGCTCGAAGCGCTCTTGCCGAACGAGTTATAGTCAGCGCTTCATGCAAAGGCCGAAGCGGCGCGCGCAACGAAGACCGTGACGACGCCAAGACGGGCCGTTACCGCGCTTCCGCGCATCGCCGCCCCGCCGCTCGGCTCCTCGAAACAAGGTCGGTTACTCGACCTCGAGGACGTTCCGTAGAAAGAGCGTCTCCGCGGCGCGCTGGAAGTCGCGGTTGCTTTTCTTCCGGAAGCCGTGCCCCTCGTCTTTGGCCAAGAGGTACCATGCTTCGCCGCCGTTTTCGCGCACGGCGGCGAGGATCTGCTTGGCTTCGCTGGCCGGCACGCGCGGATCGTTGAGCCCCTGAATAATGAAGATCGGCTTGTCGATCTTCGACGCGTTGCGCAGCGGGGAGATCTCCTCGAAAAACGCGGCGATCTCCGGGTCTCGCTCGTCGCCGTACTCGGCGCGGCGGAGATCGCGGCGATAGCCCTTGGTGTTCTTCAAAAACGTTCGGAAGTCGGAGATGCCGACGATGTTGACGCCGCCGGCGAGGCGGTCGCCATAGTCGATCATCGAGGCAAGGACCATATAGCCGCCGTACGATCCGCCATAAACGACGACGCGGTCCGTATCGAGATCGTCTTGCGCGGCGATCCAATCGAGAAGCGCGCCGATGTCTTCGACGGACTTCTTGCGGTTCAGGCCGTTGTCCATGGCGATGTAGGTTTTGCCGTAGCCGCGCGAGCCGCGCACGTTCGGGACCACGACGGCGGCGCCCAATTCGCGCACCAGATATTGCGCCCAGGACGAGAAGTTCGGCCGCGCCTGGCCTTCCGGCCCCCCATGAATTTGCACCACCACGGGGTGGGGCCCCGGGCCTTCGGGCCGATAGACGAAGGCCGGGATCTCCATGCCGTCGGCGTTCGGATACCGGAACGTTTCGGGCGCGACGAAACCGTCCGGGTTGAGCCCGCCGACCTCCGCGCGCGTCCACCGCGTCAGCGTTTTCTTGCGGACGTCGAACGTGTAGGCGTCCAACGGGCTGTCGGCGCCGTTGAACGTGAACCCGACGGTGCGCCCGTCCGGGCTGAAGCGCGGGCCGTAAACGATGCCGACGGGCAGCTCCGGACCGTCGGTGATCTTGCCGCTTTTGAGGTCCAACAGCCGCATGGCGCTTAAGCCGTCTTCGTTAATCGCGAAGACGACCGTCCGGCCGTTCGGCGCCAAGTCGTACCCGGAGACGTCCCAATCGATATCGGCGGTGTAGTTTCGCACGACGCCGTCCGGCCCGAGTCGAACGAGGTCTTTAAACTCGCCGCCGGCGTCGGTCGACGTCAGGAGCGTCCCGTCGTCTAAGAGCTGCGCGCCGTCATAGGCGGCGTCCGCACCCGGATTGATCTCGGTCGCCGCGCCGCTTTGCATGTCGAGAACGAAAAGCCGGCTCTTCGTCGACGAGATGTAGCGTTGGACGGCAAGTTGTTTTCCGTCCGCCGACCAGTCGGTCGGGTAGACGGCGCCCTCGCCTTCGAGCGCGACTTGGGCGCTGGCGGCGTCGAGCGGCGATCCGGCGACGATGTCGTAGTCGGGGTCGCCGTCGCGAGCGACGCTCCAGGCGGCTGTCGCGCCGTCGTCCGACCACAACGCGCCGGAGTTTCGCGTGCCGTCTTCGGTGAATTGCGTCACCGCGCCGGTGGCGAGATCAAACATGAAGCCTTGATAGAACTCGTCGCCGCCGACGTCGCGGGTGAACGCAAACGCGCCGCCGGTCGGTCGCGGCGAGGCGCCGCCGACCGGCTCGTCGTAAAACGTCAATTGCCGGCGGGCGCCAAGCGGCGTTTCGATATGGTGGATTTGAGACGTTTGCCCGAAGCGCGTCGACACGAGGACGCCGTTTTCGGCAAAGCCGGCGAACCCGTGGCCGCGCACGTTCGCATATCGGCGCACGGCTTCGCTCACCGCATCGGGAATGTCGGGCACGTTTTCCATGACGAGCGCGCCGCGCTCGACGCGTTCGGCCGCATCGGCCCCGTACCCGCCGACGACAAGCATCGACGCGATGGTCGCAAGCAAGAGTCCTGGCGCAAACCGCATGGATCGTCCCCTTCGAATGGTCGTTCGTTGCGCGCGGACGCTAGCGCCGGCGGTCGCGCGGCGCAATTTCCGTCAGCGGTTGGGATCGATCAGTATTTTCGATTGAAGAGCGCGTCGCGCGCCTTAGCGTCGTCGGCGAGCGCGCGGGTCTTGGCGACATGTTCCGCGCCCACCGCGATCCCGCGTTCGACCGCGGGCCGGGCGTCGATGCGCGCATACCAGGCGGCGACGTTCGGCAAGTCGTCGAAGGGCACGTTGTGGCGCTCGTGCGCCGTCGCCCAACCGAACGCGGCCATGTCGGCGATCGAGTAGTCGCCGGCCAGAAAGTCACGGCCCGCAAGCCGGGTCTCCATCACGCCGTAAAGGCGGCGCGCTTCATTGACGTAGCGATCAGCGGCGTACGGAATGGTTTCCGGCGCATAACGTAGGAAGTGGTGCGCCTGGCCCGCCATCGGCCCGAGCCCGCCGACCTGCCAGAAAAGCCACTCGTCGACCGCGACGCGGGCGCGCTCGTCCGTCGGATAAAATCGCCCGAACTTGCGCCCGAGATACTGCATGATCGCGCCCGACTCAAAAACCGAGATCGACGTGCCGTCGGGGCCGTCCCGATCAACGATCGCGGGCATCCGGTTGTTGGGCGAGATCGCCAGGAACGCCGGCTCGAACTGATCGCCTTTCAAGATGTCGATATAGCGCACCGTATACGGAACGCCGAGCTCTTCGAGCAAGATCGACACTTTGAAGCCGTTCGGCGTCGGCCAGTAATACAAGTCGATGGCGGGGTCCGACATGGCGCTGATCCTTATGCGTCGACGTCGCCATAGCGGCGCGCGAGGTCTTGGCGCTCGCGCGCCGGCAAGGCGCGTTTGGGGGAAAGGGCGCTATGGCCGCGGCGGGGGTCGGGGTCGACGGAAAAGCCGAGCCGTTCGGCGAGGTCGTCCGCGCCGCCCACGAACGCGCCGTCAAGCCAGATTTGCGGCGTCGTCACCGGCGTTTTCTCACCGATAATGGGCTTGACGCGCGCGAGCATCTCGTAGAGCGCGCCCGGATTTTCAACGACGTCATGGTACTGATAATCGATCCCGGCGCGCGCGAGGTACTCCTTCGCCCGCGTGCAGTGGCCGCAATTCGGTTTGCCGAAAAAATGCGAGCCGTCGAGCGCGAAGCGTTTGACGTATTCGCGGATCACGGCTTCGGCGAGGACGCCGCGGTTTAACGCGTCGCCCTGGGAGATGACTTTGCCCTCGACGAGCACGATCGGCGCGTGCCAGCCGCCGCCGGCGAACAGCGGCTCCCACCAGTATGTGAGCCACTCTTTGACGCTGAAATCGACCTTCGCATTCTTCAGCTCACTTTTGAGCGTCGCGTCGATCACGTCTTCGGTCAGCGCGCACTCCCCGCATGGGATGCGCACTTTGAACGGCCCCCACGCGCCCGCCCACTTATAGAGCTGCAGCTTAACGGGCCGCCCGCGCTTTGATTTGTCCGTGTCCGCCATCTCGTCCCCGTCCGTCGACGCGCATTCGAACGAGACGATAGGGCGTCGGCGCGTACGCGCCAACGCACAGCTGCGTGACGGCCCCCCGTGAGTCCCCGTCTTGGAATAAGCGGCTTTATGCCTGCGCGGCGAGCGCGACGCCTTTGTCGGAGAAGAAGTCGCGCAATTCGCCCTTCTCGAACATCTCCTTGACGATGTCGCAGCCGCCGACGAATTCGCCCTTCACGTAGAGTTGCGGGATCGTCGGCCATTCGGAGAAATCTTTGATCCCCTGGCGCATCTCAGCCGACTCAAGGACGTTCTCGGACCCGTAGGCGACGCCCAGATAGTCCAGGATTTGGACGACGGCGGCGGAAAACCCGCACTGCGGAAACTGCGGCGTCCCTTTCATAAAGAGCACCACGTCGTCGGCGCTAATTTTTCCCTGGATAGCTTCGCGTGTAGCGGCGTCGGTCATGGTCGTCGGTCCTTCCTCATCCCGGCCCCGGGGCTATTGAGAGCTAGGGTCGCTTCGCAGGTGCGTCAAGGCGCCCGGCCGGCCGCCGGCGCCCGCCTTTTAGGGCAGCATTTTTTCGATGCTCAGGACCAAAATAGCGCTCGCCCCGTTCGCTTTCAGGCGCTCGAGCGTCGTCCAGAAGACGCTTTCGGTGCAAACGGCGTGGATCGCGACTTTTTCCGGGTCCCCGGCCAGTTCTAAGACCGTCGGGGCTTCCGCCCCGGGGAGAATTTCGGTGATGGCGTCAACGGCGCCGCGCGGGGCGTTCATCATCACATATTTGGCCTCGCGCGAGTCGATGACGCCGCGCACGCGTTTCACAAACGCGTCGACGATTGCTTGGACTTCGGGCGCGAAGGGATCGGGCCGGGCAATCAAGTGCGCTTCGGACTCAAAGACCGTTGCCGCCGGTTCCAGACCGTTCGCATCGAGCGTGCCGCCGGTCGACACGATGTCGCAAACGGCGTCGGCGATGCGCAAGCGCGGCGCGACTTCGATCGATCCGGAAAGCTCGACGGTGCGCGCCTCAACCCCTTCGCGCTCAAGAAAAGCGCGCGTCAGCCCAGGGTACGACGTCGCGATGCGTTTGCCGGCGAAGGCCGCGAGCGCCGTGTCGGACCAGGTTTTCGGCGCGGCGAGCATCAATTTACAGCGCGCGAATCCGAGCGCCATGAGGTCGCGCGCCGGCGCGGGGCGCCGCACGGTCAACAGATCTTCTTCAAAGACATTGCCGCCAACGATGCCGAGATCGACCGCCCCGTCGGCGACAAGCGCCGGGATGTCGTCGTCACGCACCAACAAAATGTCGATCGGCAGACCGTGCGCGCGCGCGTAGAGCTTGTCGCGGCCGCGCGAGACCGTCAGCCCGCACCCGGCGAAGAGCGCGAAACTGTCGTCTGACAAGCGTCCCGACTTTTGAACGGCGATCCGCAAACGCGGTTCGGACATGGCGCGCACTTCCCGTAGCGATCGTCGGCGGATGTAGGCGCGGGGCCGCGCCGACGCAACGCGCTCGCGCTGTAGGCGTTAAGGTTACCCGTTCGCAACCGCACGGCGGCGCGCGCGCCGCGGCGCTCTCCAGCCCCGAGCCTTCGGTTGTCGCCGCGTCGCAGCACGGGCTAGAAGGCGGGTTATGGCGGCTTCTCAAAACGACCAAGCGCGCGACGACTTCAAACGCGCGCTCCTCCAAACTGCGCGGGCGATTTCCGCGCGGCCCGACGTCGACGTGTCGTTCGGCGGGTCGGCGCCGGCCGTGTCGGGCGCAAGCGCGAAGATCCCGTTGCCGGCGCGGGTTTTGTCGCCCGAAAACGCGGCCGTCGCCCGCGGCGAATCGGATCTCGCCGGTCTTCGGCTCGCCCACCACGACGAAAAAGCGCATGCCCGGCTCGCGCCCCAGGCGCCGGAAGCGCGCGCGGTTTTCTCCGCGCTTGAAAACGCCCGCATTGAGGCGATTGGCGCGAACGCGCTGCGGGGCGTCGGCGACAACCTCGCTGCAGCGCTGGAAAAATCGATCGCCGACAAAGGCTATCAATCGCTCAACGCCCGCGACGCCGCCCCGCTCGGCGACGTGGCGGCGCTCTTGCTGCGCGAACGCTTGACCGGACGGGACGCGCCGAAGGCCGCCGCATCCATCCTCGAAACCCTCGGCGAGGAAGTCGAAGCGCTCGCCGGGCGATCGCTCGACGCGTTGGCGAACGCCGACGAGCTTGACGACCAGGAAGCGTTCGCCGCCCTCGCGCGGCGCGTCATCCGCGATCTCGACCTGGAAGACGACGCCGAAGGCGACCGCGAAGAGGCGCAAGATCAGGACGGCGAGGAGCCGCCGGAAGACGAAACGCCGCCGGATGCGGACGCCGAAGACGATGCGAGCGAGATGCCGCAAGACGTCGCGCCGGACCTAGACGAAGATACGGACGGGGACGCCGATCCCGGCGACGACGATTTTGAGGAAACCGACGACGAAGGCGACGGCGCGGCGGAGAACGCGCGGATGTCGGCTATTCGCGCCCGTCAAGACGGCGACAGCGGGCGTCCGTACACGGCCTATACGACGGAATTCGACGAAATTGTCGACGCGAACGAGTTGTGCGACGCGGAAGAACTCATCCGCCTGCGACGCACGCTCGACCGCCAGCTGGAAAATTTCCACGCCGTGGTCGCGCGCCTCGCCAACAAGCTGCAACGCAAGCTGATGGCGCAGCAAAACCGCCGCTGGGAGTTTGATCTCGACGAGGGCGTCCTCGACGCCGCGCGGCTCGCCCGCATCGTCGTCGACCCGATGCAGCCGCTCTCCTACAAACAGGAACGCGACCAGGAATTCCGCGACACCGTCGTCACGCTGTTGATCGACAATTCCGGGTCGATGCGCGGCCGCCCGATCACCATCGCCGCGATCTGCGCCGACATTCTCGCGCGCACGCTCGAGCGGTGCAGCGTCAAGGTCGAGATCCTCGGGTTTACGACCCGCGCCTGGAAAGGCGGGCGCGCCCGCGAAGACTGGGTCAAAGCGAACCGTCCCGCGCATCCCGGCCGGCTCAACGATCTGCGTCACGTCATCTACAAGCCGGC
>JBCCZS010000009.1:0-37536 GCA_039187035.1 Pseudomonadota bacterium
TCATCGTCGTCGGCGACCAACCGGCGTTGGACTTCGGCGGCATGCGCAATCCGGACGGGCAGGGCTTCGCCGTCTTCGGCCGCGTCGTGGAGGGAATGGACGTGGTGCGCGCGATCAACGCCCGAAAGGGCGACGCGCCCACGGAAGACCCCTACGTCGCCGGGCAACTTCTCGCCGCCCCGGTCATGTTTTCGGCAAGCCGCGTCGCGCCGTAGCGCCGCCGGTTCGCTCCCGTCTCGCGTTCGGCCGCAAGTCTCGCGTTCGGCCGCAAGTCACGCGCGCGGCCCAAGTCACGCGCTCGAGGACGACCTGTCGCGCGGGCGTTTCAGGGCGATTAGCCAGCCGACCACGGTGATCGCGCCGAGCCAGGTCAGAAAAGCGCTTAACTCGCCGAGCGCCGGCAGGATGAGGCCGGGCGCCAAACCGACGCCCCAAGCGAGCCGAGGGCGGCTGGGCGTTTCGCCCTGCGCACCCCGGTTGAAGACGCGTGCGCGCTTGGGGTCGATACGCTGGAGATACCAGAGCGCCGCCGCGCTGACCGCCAGCGCCGCCAAGAAATAAAGAAGGCTTGTCATTCCGCGGGCTGAACGACCGCTTTCGAACCGCGACCGGCGGCGAGCTTTTCAAGCCGGACGCCGCTCGCCATGGAAACGGCCGCCAATCCGGCGAACACCATCAACAGGTCCATCGCCATGATCAGGGCCCCGTCCGTATTGAGGAGTTCGGTCCAGCCGGGCCCGCCGGACAGCAACGTGCGCAGGAACGGCAGGGCGAGCAAACCGAAGCCGGTCGCGCCCTGATAAAGACGCGAGAGCGTTTCGCGGTCTTTGACGGCGAGCCCCGCGACGATCGACAGGGCGGACCCGATAAGGAACCCGGCCGCCGTCCAATCGGTCGGGTCGGCCCCGCGGAAGCTGGCGAAGAACCCGACCGACGCGCCGAGGAGACCGATAGGGGCGCCGTATCCGACGATGGGGATCGCGCGCGACAAGGCCCGCCATGTCGCGCTTTCGTTGCGCCGTTGGGTCCAGAGCTGCAGCCCGGTCAACGTGACATAACAAGTGGCGAGGCCAAGCGCGACCCAGATCGCCTTGGACATGAGCCCGGCGAAATTGCCGAAATGGAGCGGCCCGACCCACGCGAAAACGGCGTTGCCGAGGGACGGCTTGGCGCCGAGGAGCGGCTTGCCCCCTTCATAGGCGCCGGTCGCCGCGTTGAAGACGTGGTTGGACCCCTCAATGTCGCCCTCGGCCGGCCCATGGAACACCGTAAGCTTTGCGTCCGCCCGGCCCCAATGGGAGACGGTCATGAACGTCGGCGACGAGCCGACGCGCGCTCGGGACTCCGACAAGATCGCGTCCAGGTTTGCGACCGGGCTCGGGCGTTCGTCCGCCGTTTCGGGCGTGCCGAGCACGAATTCAACCATTTTTTCCTGGTCGCCGCCGAAGGCCGACATGGCGACGATCGGCAGGCCGACCGATCCGGCGAAGCTGAAAAACGCGCCGGTGAACGCGAGGATGAAACTGAACGGCAAACTCCAGCTGCCGGCGAGAATGTGCCGGTCGCGCCGGTTGAGGAGCAAGCTTGAAATCCGCGGCGCGACGAAAAGATCCTTAAGCAAATGTTTGTGCAGAATGATCCCGGAAATCGCCGCGGCGAGCATGACGAAGCCGAGGACGCCCGTCGCGAAAAGGCCCCAGGGGTTGGGCGCGTGAAGACGGACGTGAAGACCGACGATGAAGCGATCGAGCGCGCTTTGGCGGTCGATCGGCATGTCGGACCGAAACCCTTCGTCACGCTGAACGACGGCGAGCGTCTCCGGGTCTAAAACGAAGCGAACGCCTTTGTCCTGCAGCCCGGCGCCCTCTTTTTTCTCGTGGCCGTGGAAAAACGCAAAAACGGATCCCGCCGCGTTTTGATAAACGGACAATTCCTCGCGGTAGGCCGGATCGACGTCTTCGGCGAGTTCCGTCAGGCGGTCGTGGATCGGCCGGTCAAGAACGTTGGCGTGTCCTTTGCCGCCGCCGGACCATTGACCGATTTCGTGGGCGAGGACCGCAACCGAGCCGGTCAGGACCACCACGTATAGAAATAAGCCGAGCGCGACGGCGGACCAACCGTGCACCGCGAGAAGACGTTTCGATTGCGCTTTGTTCGCAAGGCTCATGCGATCCGCTCCGATGGTCTCAAAGGGACGCGGCTTTCAAGCCGCATTGAACAGTTGGAACACCATCAGCGCGCAAACCGCTGCGGTTCCCAACAAAATTACAGCGGCGCGCCAAAGCCGATCCGCCATGACGGCGACGAAAAACGGGGCCGCCCAGTAGGCCGGAAAAAGAAGAATGCCGAACACGATATGATCGACGTTCGCCGCGCCTTTCGGAAACCAGAAAGGCGTCGCCGCCATCAGCAACAAGGCGACGATAAGCGTCACGGGTCCGGCTAAGGCCCAGCGCGCGATCAGCCGTCCGTTCCAATTCATGCCTAACGCTCCGCCGATCGCGCGTTAATGAACACTCAAATGAATTGCGACATGTAGCACGCGCCGACCGCGGCGCAATCCGTCGCGCGCGCACCCGCCCAACACCCGGGCGCGCGCGCATGAATTGTCCCGTCAACCGGCCGTGTTCGCCCCCGAGCTGCGCTTGCGGGGTTGGCCGTAGAGTTCCAACCGGTGGCTTTGCAGCTCGTAGCCGAGGCGGGCGGCGATTTCGTTCTTCAACGCTTCCAATTTGGGGTCCAAAAACTCGATGACCCGCCCGGTGGTCGTGTCGATCAAATGATCATGGTGGCGGTCGTCTTTGATTTCGAAGCGCGCGCGCCCGTCGCCGAAATCGTGCCGGCTGATCATGTCCATCGTCTCAAGCGCCCGTAACGTGCGATAAACGGACGACAGCGACAATTTAGGGTCGTTCTTCCGCGCGCGGACGTGCAACGCGTCGACGTCGGGATGGTCGTCGGAGGCTTCAAGCGCGTCGCAGATCAGGCGGCGCTGATGCGTCATCTTCACGCCGTTCGCCTGGGCGCGGTCCGCCAACGTCGGTGGTCTCGCCAACTGTCTATCCTCCGCTCGGATCCGTCGAAGGACCGGTCGTTGCGGAAAAAGCAGTCGACGACGCCGCCGTTAGACCCGCCGCCAGCGCTTCCCAAAACGCTGTGTCCCTATCTCTATGACTCCTTGAGGCCCCAAATTGTAACCTGACCGCCTGTTCTTTTTTGGGTTTATCTTGAACGGCGCGGCGCGCCAGGGTGCTTTCCGCCGGCGCCTAGCGGCGTTTTTCGGCTTCCGCGCCGTAGGCCGCAGGGCCGTGATCGTCAGCGATCGGGTCCGCGGCCGCCGGCGGCGGCGGCGCATCGTTTCGTCTTGATGTCTTTAACCAAACGAATCGCGACTCGCTGGCGTATACACCCTAGCGGTGTGTCAATTGGGGCGCTTGCCGCACGCCGGCGCATACCCATCAGCCGGCGCCGACGGCACGGAATGTGAAAAGCCGCGCCCCAGCCCGCCGCCGTCACGCGACGTCTCAGCAAGAAGGGGGACTGACGATCAGCGCCGCAAACCCGATCAAGACCCGCTCGGACTGGGAGGCCATGCGCGCCGCCTGCGTCGCCGACCCCGGCGCGTTTCACGGCGAGCAAGCCGCCCGACTGATCCATTGGTTCGCGCCCGATGTCGGCCCGGACGGGGCGTGGCTGTCGCGCGACGCGGCGAGCGGCGAATGGCGCGGCTGGGACGCCAAGACGCTCGCGCCGGTCGCGGCGGATTTGGGCGACGCGTTCACCCCGTGGACGCGCGCCTTTAACGGCGATGCGCCGCCGTTCTGGAAGTGGTTTGAGGGCGGGCTCACGAACGCCTGCTTCAACGAAGCGGACCGGCACGTCCTCGCCGGCCATGGCGCGGAGGCCGCGCTCATTTTCGAGGGCGACCGCTGGGACATGTCGCTCAACGACGCGCGCGGCGGGCCGGTGGAGAGCTACACGGTCTCGCGCAAGGACCTCTTGCTGGAGACGGCGACGTGCGCCGCGGCGCTCAAGCGGCTCGGCCTGAAGGCGGGCGATCGCGTCGCGATCAACATGCCCAACGTGCCGAGCCAGCTTTATTGGATCGAGGCCTGCAAGCGCCTCGGCGTCCTCTACACGCCGGTTTTCGGCGGGTTCAGCGACAAAACGCTCAGCGACCGCATCCATGATTTCGGCGCGCGCGTCGTCATTACGGCGGACGGCGGGCACCGCAATTCGCAAATCATCGCCTTCAAAAACGCCTTCACGGACCCGGCGCTCGACAATTTCGTCGCCGCGGACGAAGCGCGCCGCTTGGTCGACGAGCGCTTGGCGACGACCGGTTTGCCGGACGCCGCCCGGCAAACCGTCGCCGAAGCGGTCGCGGACGCCTTGACCGGCGAGACGACGGTCGAGCGGGGCGACGTCATGCGCGGCGTCGGGCGCGCCCTCGCCAAGCTCTCGTTGGAGGCCGGGGAGGCGGCGAGCGTGCGCGCCTCGATCGCGGAGGCGCTCGTTCAATCGCCGGCGCGCGTCGATGCGGTCGTCGTCGAAAGGCACGTCTCGCAGCCGGACATGCTGTGGCGGCCCGAGCGCGATCGCTGGAGCGACACGCTCAAGTCCGAGGGGCTTGAGGACATCTTGGCGGCGGCGCGCGCGGCCGGGATCGACGTCGCGGACGAAGCGTCGCTGAAGGCGCTGCCCGACGCCGATTTCGTGCGGGCGATTTGGGCGTCGTGTCCGCCGCGTCCGCTTGATGCGGAATGCCCGATGTTCGTGATCTACACGTCGGGCTCGACCGGCAAACCGAAAGGCGTCGTTCATGTGCACGGCGGCTACACCGCGGGGATCGCGTCGACTATGGCGGTCGCGTTCGACGCGCAGCCGGGCGACGTTATGTACGTCGTCGCCGATCCCGGCTGGATCACCGGGCAGAGCTATCTCATCTCCGCGCCCTTGTTGACGCGCGTGACGTCGGTCATCGCCGAGGGCGCGCCGGTTTATCCGCATGCGGGCCGCTTCGCGTCGATCATCGAGCGCTACGGCGTGAAAATCTTCAAAGCCGGGGTCACGTTCTTGAAGTCGGTGATGACCGATCCGGAAAGCGTCGCCGACGTGCGCAAATACGACATGTCGGGCCTGCGCGCCGCAACCTTCTGCGCCGAGCCGACGTCGCCCGCGGTTCAGGAATTCGGCATGCGCGAGGTGACGCCCTGGTACGCCAATTCGTACTGGGCGACCGAGCATGGCGGGATTGCCTGGACGCACTTTTTCGACAACGCCGACTTTCCGCTGAAGCCGAATGCGCATGCGTATCCGATGCCGTGGGTGTTCGGCGACGTGTGGCTCGACGCAGACGCCGGCGACGCCGATGGAGAGAAGGGCGCGCCGCCGCCTGTTCCCTTCGACCGGCCGGGCGGCGAGGGCCTTGCGGCGCAAAGCGCGCCTTTGGGCGAAAAAGGCGAAATCGTCATCACCGCGCCGTACCCGTATCTCGCGCGCACGGTCTGGGGCGACGCGGAGACCTTCACGATCGACGGCGCCGGCCCGCCGGCGGCCTGGCAAGGCGACATCGACCGCTATCGCGACACTTACTGGACCCGCTGGCGCGGCAAGTGGGCGTATACCCAGGGCGACTTCGGCATGAAGCACCCCGACGGATCATTTTCGATCCATGGGCGCTCCGACGACGTCATCAACGTTTCCGGTCACCGTCTTGGGACGGAAGAAATCGAAGGCGCGATCCTCCGCGACAAGGCGAACAATCCGGCGAACTCCCCGGTCGGCAACGTTATCGTCGTCGGCGCGCCGCACCGCGAGAAGGGTTTGACGCCGCTCGCCTTCGTCACGCCGACGCCGGGCCGCGCGTTGACCCAGGACGACAAGAAGCGCTTGTCTGATTTGGTGCGCCAGGAAAAAGGCGGTCTCGCCGTTCCCGGCGATTTCATCGAAGTCTCGCAGTTTCCCGAAACGCGCAGCGGCAAATATATGCGCCGCATGGTCCGTGCGTTGGTCGAAGACGGGCCCGTCGGCGACGCCTCCACGTTGAAGAATCCGGAGAGCCTCGATGAATTGCGCGGTGCGATCGGGCGTTGGCGGCGCAAGCAGACGGCGTCGGAAAGCCAGAGCATTTTCGAGCGCTATCGGTATTTCCAGATCCAGTACAACGCGCTTGGCGACGGGCGGCTCGCGGCGACGGTGTTCGTCAACAACCCGCCGGTCAACGCGCTGAACGAGCGGGCGCTCGACGAACTCAACATTATCGTCGAGCACTTGTCGCGGCGTGACGACGTCGCCGCGGTGGTCTTCACCGGCCGCGGGTCGAGCTCGTTCGTGGCCGGCGCGGACATTCGTCAGTTCCTGGACGAAATCAACACGCTCGGCGAAGCGCGCGCGTTGCCGAACAATGCGCATCTGGCGTTCCGTCGGATCGAGGCGATGACGAAGCCCTGCGTTGCCGCCATTCAGGGCGTCGCCCTCGGCGGCGGGATGGAGTTCGCGCTCGCATGCCATTACCGCGTCGCCGAACCGTTCGCCCGGTTCGGCCAACCCGAAATTCGCTTGCGTTTGCTGCCGGGTTATGGCGGCACGCAGCGTCTGCCGCGTCTTCTCGCCGACCGTCATGGCGTGTGCGGATTGATCGATGCGCTTGATCTTCTGCTCGGCGGCCGGTCGATAGACGCCGAGGCGGCGCGGGTGACCGGCCTCGTCGACGAAATCGCGACCGGCCCCGAAGACGCGTTGAGCCTCGCCCACGCGCTTGTGCGCGACTTTGCGGCGAACCCGGATCAATCGACGCTCGGGCGCGCTGCGGCGTCGCGCGCGCAGGCCCTCGAAGCCTGGCGCAAACCGGGCGCGGCGAGCCTCGACGAAGCTCTTGAAGACGCCCATCTCAAAGCGATCGCGGCGCAGTGCGACTGGGCCGGCCGCGCCGGCGCCCATGCGCGGTGCCTTGAGGCGGTGCGGACCGGTTGGGAGCAGGGGTTCGACGCCGGGCTCGCCCGCGAAGCCGCGCTCTTCGCCGAGGCGGTGATCGATCCCGACGGCGGAAAAACCGGCATTCGCGAATTCCTCGAAAAGCGCGCCAAGCCGTTGCCGAACCGCCGCGCCGGCGCGCGCCTCGCCGAGGACGGCGCCGCCGAGGCGCAATCCTTGATCGACGAGGGTGATTTGCTGCCGTTGGGCGCGCCGTATTTTCCGGGCGTCACGAAGCTGCCGCGCTGGCAATACGCGCACGGCGTTTTGCGCGACCCGAAGACCGGCGAGCCGCGTTTCGGCCAGCCGAAAGACGCTGAGAAAGTCTTGCTCGCGCCCGTGCCGGAGCCGGGGCCAAACGACGCGCTCGTTTACGTCCTGACCTCGGAGGTCAACTTCAACGACATTTGGGCAATCACGGGCATTCCCGTGTCGTCGTTTGAGGGGCACGAAGAAGACATCCAGATCACCGGATCGGGCGGCATCGCGCTCGTCGCCGCGCTCGGCGAAGAAGCGCGCCGCGAGGGTCGGCTGAAAATCGGCGACCTCGTCGCTATTTATTCGGGTACGAACAACCTTCTGTCGCCGATTACAGGACTCGACCCGATGTACGCCGGCTTCGCCATCCAGGGCTATGAGACGGCGACCGGCAGCCATGCGCAGTTCCTGGTGACGCAAGCCCCGCAATTGCACCCGGTCCGCGCGGACCTGACGCTCGAAGAAGCCGGCGCGTTCACGCTCAATCTCGGCACCGTCGTGCGGGCGTTGTTCACCACGCTGAAGATCGAAGCGGGCAAGCGCATTTTCGTCGAGGGCGCGGCGACCGGTACGGGGTTCGACGCGTTGCGTTCGTCCGTGCGCACCGGTCTCGCCGCAACGGGGCTCGTCTCGAATGCCGAACGCGCCGAGACGATTACGCAAGAAGGCGCCGTCGGCGCAATCAATCGCAAAGCCCCGGAACTGGCCGGCGCCTTCACCGCGGTCCCCGAAGACCCGGACGCGGCGCGCGCTTGGGAAAAAGACGGCGCGCCCGTTTTGGAGGCGTTCCGTCAGCTGAACGACGGCCGGCTTGCCGACTTCGCCGTGAGCCATGCCGGCGAAACGGCGTTCCCGCGGACGTTTCAACTGCTGGCCCCCGGGGGCGTCGTCGCGTTTTACGGCGCCTCGTCCGGCTATCACTTCACGTTCATGGGCAAAGAGGGGGCCGTGTCGCCGACGGAGATGTTCGCGCGCGCCGGCCTGCGGGGCGATGAATCCGTGCTCGTCTTTTACGGTGCGGCGTCGAACGATCTCGTCGATCCGGTCGGGTTGGAGATCCTTGAAACGTTGCGCGGTCTGGGCGCGCGCGCCGTCGCCGCGACGACGACGGACGGCCAACGCGAGTTCATCCTGTCGCTCGGGTTCGAAGACGCCGTCGCCGGCGTCGTCTCAATCGAGAGCCTCAAACGGCGCGCCGGCGACGACTTCGACTGGCCGAGCGCGCTGCCGCGTCTGCCCGATCCCAAAGAAGACATTGAAGCCTTCAAGAGCGCCGTCCGTGATTTCCAGGATCGCACGATGAAGCCCTTCGGTGCGGCGGTCGGCAAGGCGCTGCGCTCGCCGGGCAATCCACGCGGCGCGCCGGACCTCGTCGTCGAGCGCGCCGGCTTCGACAGCCTCGGCATTTCGAGCGCATTGGTGAAGCCGTACACGGGCCGCGTCGTTTATTGCGAGGACATGAAAGGCCGGCGCTACAGCTTCTACGCGCCGCAAGTCTGGACGCGCCAGCGCCGGATCATCATGCCGACCGCGGAAATTCGCGGCACGCACTTGTGCAACGCCTATGAGGCCTCGCGCATGCACGAGTTGATCGCGGCCGGCGTTTTGTCGGTGACGCCGCCGACGGTCGTCGAGTGGGACGGCCTGCCCGCGGCGCACCAATCGATGTGGGACAACGCCCATGCCGGCGCGACTTACGTCGTTAATCACGCCTTGCCTGAAATGGGCTTACGCTCCCGGGACGAACTCTACGAAGCCTGGTCCAACCGCCTCGCGCAGGATGCGCGCGCCAAATAAAGAGGAACGCCGATGACGACGTCAGAAACCGTGACCGGACGCCTTCGTGGAAAAGTGGCGCTGGTGACCGGCGCGGCCGGCAATTTGGGCGGCGAAATCGTCCGCCGATATCTGAAAGAAGGCGCGTTCGTCGTCTTGAGCGGCCGCTCGGCGAACCGGCTGGAGGAAGCCCGCGAAGCGGCGCTCGGCGACACGGGCGCGCCGGAGGACCGCACGCTGTGCGTCGTGATGGACGGCGGCGCGCCGGACGAAGTGCGCGCCGGCGTCAAAGAAATTTTCGACAAATTCGGCCGGCTCGACATCCTCGTCAACAACGCCGGCTCGGCGGGGCCCAAGCAGCCGCTCGAAAAACTGCCGATCACCGCCGGCGACCTCGCCGCCTTGCGCGATGCCGGCGGAAGCGACGCCGAGACCGTCGCCGACGCGATGAAGAACATTCTCGGCGTGACGTGGAACGTCGTGCGGATCGCCGCGCCGATGCTTCAGCCGGGCGCGTCGATCATCAACGTCTCGACGATCTTTTCCCGGACGAAATATTTCGGGCGGACCGCTTATGTGGTTCCGAAGGCGGCGCTGAACGCGATGTCGCAGGCCTTCGCCGAAGAGCTGGGGCCCAAGGGCATACGGGTCAATACGATCTTTCCAGGTCCGATCGAAAGCGACCGTATCCGCAATGCGTTCGCCTCGATGGACGCGTTGCGCGGCGACGGCCAGGGCACGACGGCGGACGAATTCACCGACATCATGACGCTCGCCCGCAAGGACATGTACGACGAACCGCAAAAGACGTTTCCGCGGCCCGGCGACGTCGCGGGCGCATGCGTCTTTCTCGGGTCGGACGAAGCCGCCGCGCTCAACGCCCATGACGTCGAAGTGACGAACGGCATGCGCGTCGCCAAACAGTCGCGTGCGACCTGTATTGCACGGCCGAGCCTGCGCGTCGTCGACGCCGGCGGGATGACCGTTTTCATCGCCGGCGGCGACCAGGTCGACGAAGGTCTCGACGTCGCGCGCATTCAGTCGTCGCTCGGCGCCGACGTGATTTTGTCGTTCACGCTGGAAGGCGACGTCCAGGCGGCGCGCTCGAAGATGGGCGACGACGATATCGACGCGCGCATCGTCGTGACGCGGTGCGACCGTCGCAATACGGAGGAAACCGAGGCGGTCCTTGAGAAGGGCGGCGCCTCCGGCGCGCCGATTACCGCCGCGATCATTATGCCGGCCTACAGCGCCGGGCTTATTTCCGGGCCGCTGTCCGAGGCGACCGACAACGTCGTCAAGCTCTTCCTCGACCACGAACTCGGCGGCGCCGTCGCGCTCGCGCGCTCGTTGACGCGGTACTGGATGAGCCACGACACGCTCGGCCATGACCCGCGCTTTGTTTTCATGACCAACGGCGCGGCGAACGACGATTATTACGCCCGCGCGCTCGCCGCCGGCATGGAGCAGCTGGCGCGGATTTGGCGCGACGAGACGTCGACCGACGTCAAAAACGGTCGGCGCAAGCGCGTCGAATGGGGAAACCAGATCGTCCGTTATGAAAATCAAGAAGCGGAGAATTTACCCTTCGCCGCGACCCAAGCGTCGAGCATCTTGTTCTCCGAACGCACGATCGACGACGTCAACCTCCACGTCCCGCAATCGATCGAAGAAATCACCGGCGCCCGCAAGGCGCTCACAGGGTATACGGAAAATATCACCGGGATGCACCTCGGCAAGGTCGCGCTGATCACCGGCGCGTCGATGGGCATCGGCGGCGAGATCGCGCGGCTCCTTGCGCTGTCCGGCGGCAAGGTCATGCTGACCGCCCGGCGCGAGTCCGAGTTGGAGGCGATGCGTGAGCGGATCATCGGCGAGTTGGAAGACATCGGCTATTCCGCGCCTGACCGCCGCGTAAAATTTCTTGCCGGCATCGACGTCGGCGATCTGCGGACCTTGCGCCGCGCGGTCGAAGCGACCCTCAAGGCGTTCGGCCGCATCGATTACCTAATCAACAATGCGGGCGTGTCTGGGGCTGAAGAGATGGTGGTCGACATGCCGCTCGACGCCTGGCGCTTCACGCTCGACGCGAACCTCGTGTCGAATTTCGCTCTTATTTCGGAAGTCGCGCCGATCATGCGCGATCAGGGCTCCGGATACGTCGTGAACGTATCGTCGTATTTCGGCGGCGAGAAATACGTGGCGGTCGCGTACCCGAACCGCGCCGACTACGCGGTCTCCAAAGCCGGCCAGCGGGCGATGGTCGAAGCGATGGCCGGCGCGCTCGGGCCGGAAATCCAATTCAACGCAATCGCGCCGGGGCCCGTCGACGGCGTGCGCCTGCGCGGCGTCGACGGCCGGCCGGGGCTTTTCGAACGCCGCGCCAAACTGATCCTGCTCAACAAGCGTTTGAACAAAATTCATGCGGCGGCCGTTGAAACCGCTCGCCGCGGCGCGGTCGTCTCCAATTTTCTCACCCGGCTCGCCGCCAACGACGCCAAAGCGCTTGAGCGCGACCCCAAAGCGCCGGCCGAATTGCGCGAGCTCGCCGCGGCTTGCATCGCCGAGGGCGACGAGACATGTACGTGGGGCGATTATTTGCTAACGGACGAGATGGCCGAACAGCTCGTGGCGCGCCTCGACAATGGGGGCTTCCTCATAAAAGACCCGAACGGGCGCCTCTCGCCGCGCGACTACAAGCTTGACCGCACGCCGCCGGACGATCGGCCGTTCTTGCCGGTGTCGCGCGTCTCGAAGACGGCGACCGGGGTCGGCGACGGCGTGCGCTCGCTGTTGAATTTGGGCCGCATGCCGACCGAAGAGGAAGTGGCGCTGGCGACGGTCTTCTTCCTCGCCGACCGGGCCGCAAGCGGTCAGACGTTCCAGCCCTCGGGAGGCTTGAGTTTGGAGCGCTCGATCACCGAGCGTGAGCTCTTCGGGTCGACAAAGCCCGAACGCATTGACGCCATGCGCGGCAAAACGTGCTGGCTCATCGGCGATTATTTGACCGAGCACCTGGCCGCCGCGGCGCGCGAACTCATCGAGGCCTGCGGCGTCGCGAAGGTTCACGCGATCATGGCGACCGCGAAAGGCGAGGCGGCGTTTCGCGCGGCGACGGCCGATTTGCCGGCCGCGGCGATTTCGACCGGGCTTGTCGAAAACGGCGACGTCGAGCGCGCCATGGGGGCGGCCTTGGCCGAGACCGGCGTGCCGACGACGGTCATCTCAACGCCGTTCACCGAATTGCCGGACGTCCTGTTTGGCGGTCCGGGCCAGGACCGTTTGGACCCCGCGCAATTCCGTGAACTGGTCGAAGACAACCTCACGCACCATTTCCGCGTCGCGCGCCGCGCCGTCTTGTTCGACGGCTCGCAGCTCGTCTTGGTGACGCCGGACGTCACGCCCGGCAGTCGACCGCCGGCGTTTTCGGTCGCGAATTTCCTCAAGACCTCGTTGCACGCGTTCACCGCGACGTTGGCCGTGGAGAGCGAGCGCATCGTCCACGACACGCCGGTCAACCAAATCAATTTGACGCGGCGCGTTCGTTCCGAAGAGCCCCGCGACGAGGCGGAGCGCAACGAAGAAATCAAGCGCTTCGCGCGCGCCGTCGTCCTCGCCGGCGCGCCGCTCCCCGACGCCGAAGACAGCCGCTATCGCGCGCGTATTTATCGCGGCATGGCGATCACGGTTTAACGCGCCCTCCACTAAACACGCGCCGACCGGCGGCCTCTGACCGACGGACCTGGTCCGTCGCCGGAGCGTTCGCATGTGCAGCATGTGGCTTCGCTGCACGTCACGCGACAATCGTGACCGTCGACGAACCTGTCCCAGATTGACATTCGTCGAGAGCCAAGTCTTGTGTATGAGTCATAAGTGTGCGGCCGGGGGGCTGCGCCGATCAAAACGCGAATATCGCGCTCGAATCGATCCATTCGGAACGGGTCGTCGCCGATAAACGCGCTTGTCATCACCATTCGCGTCCCCCGAGCCTCGACAGAACGCGAAGCGGTTACCGCCGGGAGGAAATCATGGAACGGCCGTTTAAATACATCTCTGCGAGCGTCATTGCGCTCACGGGCATGGGGGCCGCCGGCGCCCATGCGCAAGATCTCGACGAGATCGTCGTCACCGCCCAGAAAAAAGAGCAGACGCTACAGGAAGTGCCGGTGGCGCTGAGCGTTCTTGACGGCGAGACGATCGAGAACGCCTTCCCAAGCAACAACTTGGAGAGCCTGACGACGCTCCTGCCGTCGGTCAGCTTCCGCAAAGGCTCCACGAACGCGAACTCCGCGATCACCATTCGCGGAATCGGGACGATCTCCTTCTCCGACGCCGCCGAGCCGAGCGTCGCGACGGTCGTCGACGGCGTCGTGCTCGGCCGGTCCGGCCAGGCGTTCGGCGACATCTATGACATTGAACGCATCGAGGTTTTGCGCGGCCCGCAAGGCACGCTCTTCGGCAAGAACGCATCGGCCGGCGTCGTCAACATCGTCACCCGCGGCCCGAACCAGGACGAGTTTGAAGGCTACGTCTCGGCGTCGGTTTTCCAGGACCAAGAATACCAGGTGCGCGCACGCGTGTCGGGCCCGATAAGCGAAGACGTCGCGTTCAGCCTCGTGGCGACGCGGTCGGAGTTCGACGGCTTTATTCGCAATGAATTCAACAACCGCGACGTCAACGGCTATGACCGTTGGGGCGCACGGATGCAGGTCCTGTGGGAACCGTCCGACGACTTCAACGCGCTGTTCACGTATGAACACAATGAATCGGACGATGATTGCTGTGCGGACATTCCAGCCCTAGCGGCGAACGACGCGCGCTTCGTCGATTCGATCGTTCCGCCGGGCGGAAACGGCATTGTCGATCCCGGCGACGGTTCGCGTCCCGTGGCGGACATTCAACTCGATACGCGGCAAATTGATCAGGATTTCGCGACCCGGACGATCAACAATTTCGACGCGTTCTCGGTGAACCTCGAAAAAGTCGCGCTCGGCGGCCACACGATTACGTCGATCACGTCCTTCCGCGAATGGTCGAACACGGAATTCCGCGAGGGCGACTTTACGTCGACGGACGGTCGTGAATCGCTGCCCGTGAATTTCGGCGCCGTCGGCTTTCTTCTTCATGACGTCGGTACGCGGGACAATAGCCAGTTTAGCCAAGAGATCCGGTTCCAGTCCCCGGCGGAGTCCCGGCTAAATTATCAAGTCGGCGCCTACTATTTCGACCTGCAGATCGAATCGGATTTCACGCGGGATGCAAGCTGCCAGAACAATGGCGGCCAAAACCAGGCGATCCTCGATGCAAATCCCGGGCTGACGTGCAACGCCGACGACATCGTCTCGGCGACAAACTTCGCCGTGGTTGATTTCGACAACTTGGCGTTCTTCGGTCAGGCCGACATCGACGTCATCGACGGTTTCAACGTCCTGTTCGGCGCTCGCTGGACGCGGGACGAAGTGACGTTCACCAATTCGCGCGTCAACAACGATCCGTTCGGGCGCCAAGGCGTCGGCGTGCGCCCGGATCTGCCGAACGGCCAGTTCAGCTTTGAATCCGGCGGTTTCGCCGTGCCGAACCAAAACGTTCCGACGACGGACATCAACGGCAATCCGATAACGGTCAACGTGCCGGCCTTCTCCGGGCGCACGAAAGAGACCGACTTCTCGATCAAAGCCGCCGCCAGCGCCGACTTCCAAACGCTGTTTGATCTCGAGCAAAACATCGGGTCCGTCTACTTCACGTATTCGCAGGGTTACAAAGGCCCGGCGTTCAACGTGTTCTTCAACCAGGGCACCAACGATCTGGCGCCGATCGGCGCGGAGCGTTCCGACCACTTCGAGGTCGGCTATAAGCTGCAATTGCCGCGGCTCCTGCTTAACGTTGCGCTGTACACGACCGATATCGAAGGGTTCCAGGCGAACGCGTTCGACACGTCAACGGGCGTGACGATCACGCGTCTGACGAACGCCGGCGACGTGCGCACGCGCGGCGTCGAGGTCGACGCGCTCTTCGTCGTCAACGATTATTTGTCGCTGACCGGCGCCATCGCGTACAACGACGCGGAGATTCAAGCGTTCAATTCGCCGCTTGACCCGACGACCGGCGAGCCGGAATTCCCGGGCGGGATCTTCTCCGGCCAGGACCTCCTCTTCTCGCCGGACTTCAACTACACGTTCGGCGCAAACTTCGAATATCCGATTGCGGAAGAAACAAACTTCTTCCTGAACACGACGTTCAGCCATGTCGACGAACAGGAAAGCCTCTTGCCCGGCGGCAACCCGGACCCGGCCGTCAACCCGTTCCCGATTCCGCCGCAGAGCCTTCTGCCGTCCTACAATCTGTGGAATCTGGGCGTCGGCTTCGACTACAAAGAAGACTATCGCATGACGTTCATCGTCAACAATTTGCTCGACGAATCGTTCGTCACCACGAACTCGGGCGACGTCTTCCGCTATCAGATCCCGCGTGAGGCCGACCGCTATTTCGGCGTCAATTTCCGCGCGGCGTTCTAGGCGACTCCAACGAAGCCGCCGCGTTCAGCGCGGCGGGCCCACCCTCCCAGCGGAGAAAAAGTCGATCGTTCGTACGATCGGCTTTTTTTGTTGTTTTACGGAGGGCGTATCGGCGCCTGGACGCGACGTGATCCGGGTCTAATTGGGCTTGGCTGGTCAGGCGCCGACGATCGCCCGGGCGCGCGCCTCGATTGCGTCGATCACCGGACCGAACGCGGCGTCGCCCCCATAGTAGGGATCCGGAACTTCCGCATTCGGCAGGAAGAAATCGACGCGCGCGCGGTCGCCGTCACGGCGGGCCAGGCGCAACGCCGCGAGATTTTGCGCGTCCATCGCCAATACTTCGTCGAACTCGGCGAATATCGCCGGCGTCGCCTGCCTGCAGATGAAGCCGTCAAGGGTATAGCCGCGGGCCGCGACCGCCGCGACGGTGCGCGGGTCGGCCGGGCCGCCGACATGTTTGTCGATAAGGCCGGCGGAGGCGAACGCGAAATCCCCGTCGCGGCCGGCTTTTTCCGCTAACGTTCGACAAATGACCTCGGCGGCGGGCGATCGGGAATAGTTCCCATTGTCGAAGAATAGAAGTCGTTTCATCTTGCGGGCCTCATCCGTCGCCGCGAGCGAAGGCGTCGTCGAGATCGCGCTCGCAGGTCGCGACCGCGGCGTCGAGCTTGGTCAGCCAATCCTCGCCGTAGGTGCGCGCGTACCAGTCGCGCATGCCCGACGCCGCCGCTTGAAACGCCGTCTTTTCCTCGGCCGTCGGCACATAAATCTCGCCGCCGGCCTCTTTAAACGTCTCGTAAGCCTCGATTTGGCGGCGCATGGGTAGGGCGCGGGTCACCGTCTTTAGATGTTGGAACCCGTCATAAACGATCCGCCGGCGGTCTTCCGACAAGGACCGCCAGTTCTTGTCGGAGAACCACCAAACGGCGCCCATGTAAGCGTGGCCGTCGAGCGTTAGATATTTGACGTGCTCATGGAATTTCATGCCGACAATGTCTTGAACGCCGTTCTTGGTCCCCTCGACGACGCCGGTCGCGAGCCCCGTATAAACTTCGGACCAGGCGATCGGCGTCGGGTTCGCGCCCAGTTGGCGGACGAGTTCCTGTTGCACGCTGGCGGACGTCGTGCGGATCTTCAGGCCGTCGAGATCGTCCGGCGTGCGCACTTGCCGCGTCGTCGTTGCGAAATTGCGCCATCCGCCGGTGTTGGAGACGACCATCAGGCGAATGCCGAGATCGGCGTCGAGGACGGCGGTTCGAAAATCGTCCGTAATCGGGCCGTCGAAGACGCATTCGGCGATGCGGTCATTGCGGAAGACATAAGGCAGGTCGAAGACCTGGGCCGGGCCAAAGACGTTTCCGACGCCCCCGATCGTCGTCATGAATACGTCCAAAACGCCGGACTGCATATTTTCGATGCACTCGCGCTCGTTGCCGCAAAATTGACCGGAGGTGAAGACTTTCACTGCGACGCGGCCGTTCGTCCGGCTCTCGACATAGTCTTTGAAGACAAGCGCGCCGTCATAGTCCTCGTCTTCCGGTGAGCCGAGGATCCCGATACGGATCGTCTCTTCGGCCGTGTCGGCGCGGCTGGCGACCGCGGCGACGAGGCTGATCCCGACGACCAGGCCGTAAACGAGGCGTAAGACGAGCGTGCGGGACATGGCGCCGGTCCTCCTTATGCGAAACCGAGCAGGCGCGGGATCGTTAATGACAACGCCGGAAAATACGTGATCAGAAAGATCACCGCGACCTCGACGGCGAGATACGGCGCCATCTCAACGGCGATTGCGTCAGGCTTTTCGCCGGAAACGGACGATGCGACGAAGAGCACGAGTCCCATGGGGGGCGTCGCAAGCCCGACCGTCAAATTCACGCACATGACGATGGCGAAGTGGAGCGGGTCGACACCGAGCGAGGTGAAAATCGGCGCGAGGACGGGGCCGAGAATGAGGATCGCCGGTCCGGCGTCGAGGAACATACCGACCACGAACAAAAAGAGATTGATGAGAAAGAGCAGCAAGAGAACGTTCTCGGTGGTCGACGAAATAGCGCCGGCGATGGCGGGCGCGGTTTCCGACACGGTGATGATCCAGGCGAAGGAGACGGCCGCGCCCACAAGCATCAAGATGACCGCCGACTGGGCGGCGGCGCTGACGAAAACGCCCGGCAGATCTTTGAGTTTCAGCGTGCGCAAAACGAACAGCGAGACGATGATCGCGTATCCGGCGGCGACGGCGGCGGCCTCGGTCGGCGTAAAGACGCCGGCGAGAATGCCGCCCAGGAGAATCACGGGCGTCATCAGCGCGGGGAGGGTTTTGAAAAACGTGTCGCCGCGCTCGCGCCATGTCGCTTTGCGGCTCGCGACGGGAAAACCGCGGCGGCGGGCGAGGACGGCGGTGACGACCATCAGACCGCCGCAGAAAAGAACGCCGGGCACGAGCCCGGCCGCGAAGAGACCGGCGACCGAAACGTTCATCACGAAGGCGTAAATGATCATGATGCCGGACGGTGGAATGATCGGTCCGATAACGGAGGAGGCGGCCGTAACGCCCGCGGCGAAGCGGCGCGTATAGCCGTTCTCTTCCATGGCCGGGATCAACATTTTGCCGAGGGCGGACGTGTCGGCTACGGCCGACCCGGACAATCCGGCGAAAAGCACCGAGGACAGAATATTGACCTGCGCAAGCCCGCCGCGCACATGGCCGATGAGACTTTGTGAAAACGCCACGAGCGAGCGCGTGACGCCGCCGGCGTTCATGACTTCTCCTGCAAGAATGAAGAACGGGACCGCCATGAGCGGGAACGAGTCCATGCCGTTGTAGAGGCGCGCAAGGATCGCTTTGTGAAATTCGTCGGCCCCGTCGATCGCCAGGCTGAGGCCCGGCCCGATCAAAAGCGCAAAGACGACCGGCGCGCCGGACGCCAACAATATCACAAAGATCCAGAAATAGCTGAGCGACATGGGCGTTCGCGCGCGGCCTTAGGACGGACCGGTCGGCGGGCGGCCGAACGACAGACGGGCGAGGTTCTCAACGCCGACCGCGATGAGCGCGGCGAATGAAATGGGGGCGATCACGTAAAAGAGACCCGTGGGCGCCGGTATGGTGGCGGCCCGGCTTTTCATGCCGCGCGCTACAAAGTCCAGGCTCTCCACAAAGAGGATCGCGAGGATCCATAAAACAAGGAGCGTGATGACGATCTGCACGCCCCGTAAGACGCCCGGCGGCAACGCCTCGGTGAAAAGGTCGATCGACACGTTCGCGCGCTCGCGATAGGCCCATGGCGCGACGAGAAACGCGGTCCAGACCATTAAGGTTTTGGAGACTTCCTCGGTCCAACTCAGCGAATTGTTGAGCCCGTAGCGCGCGACCACCTGCGTTAGAACCGCGACCGTCATGATCCCGAGAAGGGCGCCGGCGAGCGTGCGACCTGCAAGGCCGATTGCGCGGTTGACGCGCCCCAGACCATCGAGCGCGACGTCGAAAGCGTTTGGCGTACGGAGGGCCCCGTCAGTCTGATCCGGGTCGGTCATTCATGGGGCCCCTCCCTGACGGCCTTTAGGTTTTGCGCTTTGCGCGCTTATTGGGCGATCCAAATCTCGGCGGGATCATCAGGCGCGAATTGGCCGGTATGTTCAAGCGCCGGCGCCAGCGGAATCTCAGCGCCGCGGGGGGCGAACACGGCGATCTCATCGAGCGCCAACGTCAATTCGTGCTGGCGTCCCCCCGAAAAGACCTCGCCGTCCGGGAAACGACGCCATTCGCCGCTTGGCAAATAAACGCTCACGCGATCGTCTTCGCGCACGCACGGCGCCACGAGAAGCCGGTCGCCGAAGAAGAACTGGTTCTCAAAGCTCCACGACGCCGGGTCGTCGGGCCGCGCGAGCGCCATGGCGCGTTGGACGGGCAAGCCCGCCGCATGGGCGTCGCGAACGGCCTCGCGCAAATAAGGAAGAAGCCGGTAGCGCAATTGCAGCGCTTTGATGGCCGCGTCTTCGGCAATCGGCCCGTAGGTCCACGGCTCCCGGTCGCCGATCCCGTGAAGGCGCATATGGGCGGAAAAGACGGCGGCCTGGATCCAACGCACATAGAGCTTCGGGTCGCGCTGGTCGGCGTAAAACCCGCCGACGTCCGTCGCGTAGAACGGCGCGCCGGTCAGCCCCCAGGCGAGTCCCCCGCGCAGCGACGCGGCGAGGCCCTCCCAATCGGCTTGCGGGTCGCCGCCCCATTGGGCCGGGAAACGCTGGCAACCGGTCCAAGAAGCGCGGCTGAACAAGAACGGTCCGTTCGCGGCGAATTTCTCCGCCGCTTCGTATACGCACTTATTGTATAGGAACGCATAGACGTTATGTAGCCGTCGCCCCGTTTCGCCGTTGTGCGCGAGCATATCGTCCGTTACTTGCTCGCCGAAATCGGCTTTGATCATGTCGACGCCGACGGAGAAGAGCTCCTCGTGGCGGTCGCGCCAATAGGCGTAGGCCTGCGGATGGGTGAAGTCGACGACGCCGGAATCCGGCAGCGGGGTCAAGACGTCGCCGAACGGTTCGCGGTCCCAGACATAGCGATAGGTTTCGCCCGTGTCGCGGTGCTTCAAAAGCCAGCCGTTTGCGGCCATTTCGTCGTAAAGCGGATTTTTGACGGAGATCAGCGGGTATTCCCAAACGCACACTTTGAAGTTCATCGACTTCAATTCGTCCAGAATTCCTTTTGGATCCGGATAGCGCGTCTTATCCCATTCAAACGCAAAGCGTTTTTCGGTCTCCAGCCAGGCGCGTCCGTCAAGCGTGATCGTGTCGCACGGCATGCGTCGCCGGCGGATCTCGCGCGCTTTGGCGAGGAGTTCGTCGCTATCTTGATAATAAGCTTTCGAGACGATGACGCCCAACGACCAGGTCGGCGGCTCCGGCGCGCGGCCCGTTAAGTCGGTGTACTGTTCAAGAAGTTGCGCGCCGTTCTCTCCGGAAAACAAAAAGAGGTCGAGGCTGTCGTCTTCAACGAGGACGCCGTAGGCGCGGTGCGACCAGGGCGCAAAGCCGACGCCGTGCGTCACCGGGGCGGGCGTGTGCACGAAAACGCCCCATCCCGCCGGGCTCCACGCGAACGGCGCGTTTTTGTACGAGGCTTCGGCGTTCACGCCGAGGGCGTCGTGGTTGTAGGAGTGCACGACTTGGCCGCGCTTGTTGAGCGCGCTCCACTTTTCGCCGAGACCGTAAACATGCTCGCCGGAGTCCAAGTGGAAATGCGCAAGCCAGCCGTCCGGCGTCCGGGAAAACGGCGCGAGGCGATGGCGCTTGGTGAAATGTCCGTCCGTTGACGAACGAAGGACGGTGCGGTCTTGGCGCTTCAGGGTGACGGCGAGCGACGTCTTGTCGATCAACAGGGTGTGGCGGGCGCCTTCGACGACGATCGCGCCGTCGTCCTCGCGCAGGGCGGCGAGTTCTTCTTCCACCGGTCCGACCAAGAGCCCGTAATCGTTCGCCGGCTTGGCGCCGAGACGAAGCCTGGCCCCGAACGGGTGCAGGCTCACGGCCATCGGCCCGAGGCTCGTTTCCAGGCGGATGACGCCGCGACCCTCGCGCGTGGGCGCTTGCGGCGAGGCGACGCCGGGCGAGGCGGTGCGGGTCGGGTCGAAACCTAACACTTAACAGAGCTCCAATACCGGCAAGTCGAGCCGCGCCGCGACCGCGCGCACCGCGTCGACATGGTCGCCGTAAGCGACCGAGTAGTGATGTTCGAGACCTTCGGCGAGGATCGTGTCGAATACCTCGCGGGCCGGCGCGGCGAACGAGACGACGCCCGACGTCCCGGTGAACGCCATGGGGGCCCGCCGAACGTCGGCACGCCCGACGACGAGTTTCGTTTCGTTCCTGGCGCGCGACAGGCGCGCCAGCGTGATCGGCCCCGGCTTTAACGGAAATTGATGAAGAAGCGGCATTTTGCGGTTCGTATGGATCGTCGCTTCCGGCGTCGCTTCGGGATCGCACATCGACAAGGGCGCAAGGCCGCAATGCCAAAAGACGGCGGTGTCGTCGTCAAAGTCGATGTCGACGAGATCGGCCATCCACACCGCTTCGCCGGCAAGCTCCTGCAAGAGAAGCGTAGAGAACGATCCGTAGACGTCCGCCTCGCAGGCGCTCGGCGTGCGTCGCTCGTTCATCATCGCCATGGGGCCGCACGCGGCGCAGCCATATTCGGTGAACGTCTCCGGCCAACAACGCACGGCGAGGCCCTTGGCGTCCGTTTCGTCGCGAACCGCTTCCAGCGCGGCGAACACGCGGAAGGAGCGGTCCAATTGCTCCTGGTCGAGCGCGTCGAGACCGGTCAGATCGGCTTGTACGGTCTCCCGGATAGCGTCGACCCGGCTCGGCTCGACGGACTTGGCTTTGTCGAACAACGCCTCGATGGGCAGCGCATTGACCCCGATTCCCGCGAGCGCGTTCAACTCGCCGCCGTCATAGGTGCACGTATCAAAACCCGCGGGATGATCGCCGATCACGGTGATGCCGGCGCCGCTGATGCGGTCGATCGCATGGGCGGCGGCCGCCTCCGCCGCACTCGGCGGGGCGGCGCGCGCCGCACGGCTCGGCGTCGCCGCATAGGCCCGCGCCAGCGCCCGGAGATCCTCGGTAAGGCCCGGGGAGGCGGGGTCGGCGAACAATGATCCGTGCGCGATGTCGGCTTTTCCGAGGGCGTGCGCGGCGAGGTTCAACCCGCAAAACGCGTTAAGCCGCAGACGACCGCCGAGGCGCGGTTCCGGGATCGCCCAGATCGCGACCGGCGCGGTTGCGCCGCGCGCAAGCTCGACGGTCATCGTCGCGTCGGTGAACGTCACCTGAATGATCAACAATGCGTCGATCGCGCCGGCGGCTTTGATCGTCTCGATCGCCGCCGTCGCGGCGTCGGCGTCATAGAGCATTTCGCGCGGACCGACGGTTTGGATGCCGGCCGCGTCGAGCGCGGCGAACGCTTCCGCGAGCTTTTCCTCCGCAAACGGAACGTCAAAAGTCGGACGGCCGAGGGCGGCGACGCCGTAAATCAACTTGTCTGCCGACATCAGATCACCCCTCAAATCCGGGATAAAAGCGCCGGAACGTCTCGTCATGCGGATTGACGGTCGGCGGCTCGGAATATGCGGGATGCGCCGTCCATGGTCGCGCGCGGTCGTCGGTCAGCGCGTTTAGCTCGCGCATATAGTCGCGCGCCGGCCCGCGCAGCCCTGCGCGGATCGCGTCCCAATCGGGAAAGTGCTGAAACGCGTCGAGCCAAATTGCGCGGCCGGCGAGGTAGCCGGACGCGCCCGCCGCGTAGGCGTGCGTTAAAATATTGCGGAACTCGTTCATTTTGGCGCCGGCCGACAGCATCACCCAAGGACGGCCGGCGGCTTCGCCGAGGGCGTCGAACCAGCCTTGCGCGTCTTTCGCGTCCGGGCCGTCCGTTCCCGGAACGTCGGTTGCGGCGAGCGGGCTTTCTAGTTTGAAGAGATCGACGCCGAACTTGTCGGCGGCGAAGGTGCGCACGCTTTCAAGGACGAGATCCGGCTTCTTCGTTTTCATCTCGACATAGTCGCGCGTCTGTTCGGCGTCGGACGCGAGCGGATAGACGAGAAGCTCGAAAACGTACGGGATGTCGTATTTGGCGCAGGCCTCGCCGATGCGGGCGGTGAAGTCTTGCTGCTTGGCGCATAGCGCTGCGTCCGCATCCGGACGATACCAGGTCAGGACTTTGACCGCATCGCCGCCGACGCGCTTGATTTTTTCGACCGACCAGTCGTCGATTTCGCTTGAGATCCGGCCGTCGGGCGTTTCGTCGAACACGGAGTCTTCGAGCGTCAAAATGAGGCCCTTCGCCGGGCTGTAGACGCAAACCGCATGCGGGTAGGCGTAGTGCGGATCAAGTAGCATCGCCGAGGAGTCGCTTTGCAATTCCTCGACGAGAAGCCGCTTAAAGCCGGCGACGTCCTCCCACGGGGCGTCTGGCGCGCCGCGTTTTTCCTTAATCGGATTTTTGATGGGCGGACGTTGGTCGACGGCGGTCATTTTAAACCGTCCCGCATCGTCGGCCATGCGCCGCATCCCCCACAATTTGCCCGCGGTCAGCATTTAAAAAGACGCCTCCAGTTCCTGTGTTTGCGATAAATATGCGTCCACTTCGGCGCGCGCCGGCGCGCCGGCTCGCCCGCCCGGGCGGGTGCATTTGAGCGCGGCGGCGGCGTTCGCAAAGCGCGCCGCGTTGATCGCGTCGGATCCCTCGGCCAGGGCGAGCGCGAACGCGCCGTGCCAGACGTCGCCGGCGCCCAGCGTGTCGACGGCGGCGACGCGAAAGCCGGGTACGGACCGCAGGCGGCCGTCGTCGGCGGCGAGGACGCCTGCGGCCCCGTCGGTGACGCAGACGAAACCGCCAAGCCGGTCGACGGCGCCCGACAGGGCGTCTTGGAGGTCGGCGCCGTCGTCCCCGACGAAGTCGCGCAATCCGTCTGCGGAAAATGCGACGTGGCTCGCCGCGTTCAAAGCGGTTTGCATGGCGGCGTCGTCGCGCGGGAACGGTCGGTCCGCGTCGAGAACGCCCGGTGCGCCGCGTTGACGGGCGGCCTCCATGGCGATGGCCGCGCCTTCCGGCCAGCGGCTATCGGCTAGGACGGCGCCGATGTCGGCGTCCAGCGCCTCGGCCGTCCAGGCGGCGTCCGCCGGCAAATCGGGGTCCCGGTAATTGACGATCATCCGTTCGCCGTCGTCGGCGATCATTACGGCGGACACGGACGAGACGGCGCCGGGAATGCGCCGCACATAATTGCAGTCGACGCCCTCGGCTTCCAGATCGGCGATAATCGAAGCCCCGACGGCGTCCTTGCCGACGCGCGCGGCGAGACGAACGACGCCGCCAAGGCGCGCCGCCGCAACGGCCGCGTTAGCCGCCGGTCCGCCGCCGACGACGGAAAATCCGTGCGCCGCGTACTTCTGCGGCGCCGTCGGCGTCGCGGGCACGGTGAAGACGTGGTCTTCGACCGCGTGCCCGACGCACAGAATAGATGACTTCGCCATAAAATAGGTCGTTCCGACGGCGGGCTACGCGGTGAGACCGCCAAACAGGGCGTATTTCACGCTGAGATAGTCTTCGAGACCGTATTTCGAGCCTTCGTTGCCAAAGCCTGAATCTTTGACGCCGCCGAACGGCGCGACTTCGGTCGACACGAGCCCTTCGTTAATCCCGACCATGCCGTATTCGAGGCGTTCGGTGAGGCGCCAGGCGCGCCCGAGGTCGCGCGTGTAGGCGTAACAGGCCAGGCCGTACTCGGTGTCGTTCGCCATACGGATGACGTCGTCTTCGGTTTCGAAACGAAAGAGCGGCGCCGTCGGCCCGAAGGTTTCCTCACGGGCGATTTTCATGCTCGTGGTCGCGTCGGCGATGACGGTCGGCTCGAAGAACGTGCCGCCGCGTTCGTGGCGCTTGCCGCCGACGACGACGCGCCCGCCGTTCGCGAGCGCGTCGTCGACGTGCTCTTCGACTTTGGCGATCGCCGCGTCGTCGATCAGCGGCCCTTGCGTCACGCCGGCTTCTGCCCCGTCGCCGACCGTCAGGGTTCGGACGGCCGCGGCGAGCTTCTCGGCGAACGCGTCGTAGACGCCGCTTTGGACGTAGAGCCGGTTGGCGCACACGCATGTTTGGCCGCTATTGCGGAATTTCGAAATCATCGCGCCCTCGACGGCCGCGTCGAGGTCGGCGTCGTCGAAGACGATGAACGGCGCGTTGCCGCCAAGCTCCATCGAGATGCGCTTCATGTTCGCGCCGGCGGCGGCGGCGAGCTTTTTGCCGACGGGGGTCGAGCCGGTGAACGTGATCTTGCGAACGGCCGGGTTCTCGCAAAGTTCGGCGGCGATGTCGGCGGCCGAACCGGTCACGATGTTGACGACGCCGGCCGGCAGTCCGACCTCAAGCGCGATATCGCCGAAGGCGAGCGCCGAGAACGGCGTCTGTGAGGCTGGTTTGACGACGAACGTGCAGCCCGCTGCGAGCGCCGCGGCCATCTTCCGCGCGATCATCGAGTTCGGGAAATTCCACGGCGTGATTGCGCCGACGACGCCGACCGGCTCTTTGGTCACGACGACGCGCTTGTTCGGCCAAGGCGACGGGATGACGTCGCCATAGACGCGCCGCCCTTCCTCCGCGAACCACCGAAAGAATTTCGCTCCGAACGCGATCTCGCCTTTCGCTTCGGCGAGGGGTTTGCCCATTTCCGCCGTCAGGATTTCGCCGAGCCGGTCGCGATTGTCCATCAGCGCCGTATAGATGTTCAAAAGATGGTCAGCGCGCTGATCGGCCGTCAGCGCCCGCCAGGCCGGAAACGCGCGCGAGGCCGCGTCGATCGCTTTCGCCGTTTCGGCCCGTCCGCCCCGCGGCGCCGTCCCGAGCGCCGCGCCGGTCGCCGGGTTCGTCACCTCGATCACGGCGCCGTCCTCGGCGTCCAGCCATCGATTGTCGATGAAAACGGCGTTCCTGAATTCCATATCCGCTCCGGAGGGTGACCGGCGCCGACGGCGGGGCGCTTCGTGCGCGCAAACGTCGGCGGCGTCGCTAAATTATGTCTTACATAAGACCGAAAAGCTGGCAATGCGCTTCGCGTGGCGCGCACGCCGATTTGAGGCGCGTTACGCCATATCGGCGGCGTAGTGAAGGCCGTCAGTCAGGTAGCGGCTGACGCGCCGCTCCACGGGCGCGCGGTCGAGGTCGAACGCGATCCGTTCGGCCTCTAACAAGGGCGCGCCTTCGGCCACCCCAAAGGCGCGCGCGTCGGCTTTGTCGGCGGCGACGGCCCGCAGCCGCTCGCCGGCGCGGACGATCGAAACGCCGTATTGCGCTTGATAAAACGTATAAAGCGTATTCGGCAGCGGTTGATGCGCGTCCAGGTTGGGGAACTGCGCGGCGGAGACGACAATCGTCTCGCGCAAGGTGGGCTGCTCCTCGATAAAGCGCGTCCGGGTAATCTCGTAAACGTACACGCGCGGGCTGAGATCCAAGGCCCGGCGCTCCTCGCGCGATGCGGCCCGGCGTGCGATCGTCGCGCTTTTGCAGGCGGGCAACACGCGCTCGCCGTCGTCGCCGCAAAGCTTGAAAAAGCGGAAATGCGCGCTTTCCGCCGTATGCTGCGTAACGAACGTGCCTTTGCCTTGGCGCCGCTCGACGAGATTGTCGGCCGCCAGCGAGTCGAGCGCCTTGCGGACGGTGCCCTGGCTGACGCCGAGCTCGGCGGCAAGCGATTGCTCGCTCGGCAACGCCTCCGCTGGCCGCCACGCGCCGGACGAAATGCGCGCGCGAAAGAGGTCGCGCACCTGCTGATAGAGCGGGCGTAAGCCGGGGCGGCCGGCGTTCCTGGCGGTCAGGTCTTGATCCATCACCATGGCGGAATGCTACGGCGCGGTTGCCAAGCTGTCCATTGTTTGCTGTATGGTATCTTATATAAGACCTGAGACGCTTCGCCGTGGGCCGTCGGCCCGCGGCGCGCGCTTCCCTTTTGAGCGAAGGAGCAGCCGTTGACCGCCCCGCATCTGCTTGTCCACAGCCGCAAAGACAATGTCGGCGTTATCGTCGTCGAAGGCGTTGAAGCGGACATGGAACTGCTTTGCGTCGTCACCGAAGACGACACCGATTTCACCATCACCGCCCGCCAGGCCATTCCGATCGGCCACAAAATCGCGCTGGACGATCTCACGGACGGCGAGACGGTGCTGAAGTACGGCGAAGATATCGGCCGGATGATCGCCGACGCGAAAACCGGCGAACATGTGCACGTCCACAATCTCAAAACGAAACGCTGGTAACCGGGAGCGCGCAACATGGTGAATACGGAGAGCTTTTTCGGTTATCGGCGCGAGAACGGTCGGGTCGGCGTGCGCAACCACGTCGTCATTTTGCCGGTCGACGATATCTCCAACGCGGCGGCCGAAGCCGTGGCGAACAACATTAAGGGTACGTTGGCGTTGCCGCACGCCTACGGGCGGCTCCAGTTCGGCGAAGACCTGGAACTCTTCTTCCGCACGATTATCGGCACGGGCGCGAACCCGAACGTCGCCGCCGTCGTCGTCATCGGGATCGAGCCCGGCTGGACCGGCCGCGTCGTCGACGGGATCGCGGCGACGGGCAAGCCGGTGACGGGCTTCTCGATCGAAAAGAACGGCGACATCGCCACGGTCGCCGCCGCTGCGCGCCAGGCAAAAGAGTACGTCCACTGGGCGAGCGAGCTGCGCCGCGAGGAATGCCCCATCTCGGACCTGTGGATCTCGACGAAATGCGGCGAGTCCGACACGACGTCCGGCTGCGGGGCTAACCCGGCGGTCGGCGCAATGTACGACAAGTTGATCCCGAAGGGGATCCACGGCGTCTTCGGCGAAACGTCGGAACTGACGGGGGCGGAGCATTTGTGCAAGGCGCGCGCGGCGTCGCCCGAAGCGGGCGAGAAGTTCCTGCGCACCTTTCAAGCATACCAAGACGAGGTCATCGAGGCGCACAAAACGTCCGACCTTTCCGACAGCCAACCGACCAAAGGCAACATCGAGGGCGGGCTCTCGACGATCGAGGAAAAAGCGCTCGGCAATCTGGAGAAGATCGGCCGGGACGTACGCTATATCGACGTCCTCGAACCCGCCGAAGCGCCGGCCAAAGGCCCCGGCATGTACTTTATGGACTCGTCCTCAGCGGCCGCCGAATGCGTGACGCTGATGGCCGCCGGCGGCTTTACGGTGCACACTTTTCCGACCGGGCAGGGCAACATTATCGGCCACCCGATTGTGCCGGTCGTCAAGCTGACGGCGAACCCGCGCACCGTCCGGACGATGTCGGAGCATATCGATCTCGACGTGTCCGGCATCTTGCGCCGTGAGATGACGATCGCAGAATCGGGCGACGCGCTCGCGGAGATGTGCGTGCGCACGGCGAACGGTCGCGCGACGGCGGCGGAGGCCCTCGGCCACCGCGAATTCGTGATGACCAAACTCTACCGCAGCGCCTAGGCGCTGCGGCCTGATCGAGGGTCTTTCCGTGGGCGCTATAACGTTGACGCTCGACGAAGCGTCGGATTTGGGCGTTCGCGCCTTCACGCGCGCGGGCGCGAGCCCGGCCAACGCGCGCGCCGCGGCCGCCGCGCTGGTCGCGGCGCAAGCCGACGGGCAGGCGGGGCACGGACTGTCGCGCATTCCGTCGTATGCGGCGCAAGTGGCGTCCGGAAAAATTGACGGTGAGGCCCGGCCCGCCGCGTCCCGGCCGGCGCCGGCGGTCGTCGCCGTCGACGCGGGCGGCGGGTTCGCCTATCCGGCGCTGAACCTCGTTATTGACGAATTGGCGCCGGTCGCGCGCGAGACGGGCGTCGCGCTCGGCCTCGTGCGCCGCTCGCACCATTTCGGCCAGGCGGGCGCCCATGTCGAACGATTGGCCGAGGCGGGGCTTGTCGGTTTTCTTTTCGGCAATTCGCCGAAAGCGATCGCGTTTTGGGGGTCGTCCGAGCCGATGCTCGGCACCAACCCGATCGCGTTCGCCGCGCCGGTCCCGAACGCGCCGCCGCTCGTGATCGATCTCGCCTTGTCGGTTGCGGCGCGCGGCAAAATCATGGCCGCGAAAAAAGCCGGCCGCACGATCCCCGAAGGCTGGGCTTTCGACGCGGACGGAAACGCCACCACCGACCCCGACGCCGCGCTCGCCGGCTCCATGGTGCCGCTCGGGGGGCTAGACGGCGGCGCAAAAGGCGCGGCCCTCGCCTTGATGGTCGAAGTGATGGCGGCCGCGCTCACCGGCGGCAATTACGGGTTCGAAGCGTCGTCGTTCTTCACCCCCGAAGGGCCGCAACCGGGGCTTGGGCAAACGTTCCTGGCGATCGATCCCGCGCGGTTCGACGCCGCAGGCGACGGCGTCGGCCCGGGTTTTGCGGCCCGCATGGCGACGATCTGCGGGGCGATCGCCGACCGGCCGGGCGCGCGTCGGCCGGGCGACGGACGGCTATCGGCCCGCGCCAAAGCGCGCGCGGAGGGGCTGTCGATCCCGGAAGCGCTGCATGCGGAGATTGTCGCGCTCGCCGACGCGTGAGCCTATCGCCAAGCGACGCGGAGAAGGACGAAAAGCGTGGGCGCGACGGCGACGATGACGGAACGGGCGGCGGCGTGGCGCGCACGCGTCGGCGAATACGCGCCGGGCGTCGCCATCGCCGTGACGATCGCCGCGGCCGCGCGATTCGTGTCCGAGCATTACGGCGCGCCGGCGATGCTCTTTGCGCTGCTCATCGGCATGGCGTTCCACTTTCTCTCCGAGGACGCCAAATGCGCCGCAGGGATCGAGTTCACCTCAAAGCGGCTCTTGAAAATCGGCGTCGCGCTCCTCGGCGCACGGGTCACGTTGGACCAGATAACGGGGCTCGGCGCGAAACCGCTTATCGTCGTGCCGTTATTGATCCTAGCGACGATCGGCGGCGGCGTCTTGTTCGCTAGGCTCTTTGCGCGGTCGCGCAACTTCGGCCTCCTAACCGGCGGGGCGGTCGCGATTTGCGGCGCGTCGGCGGCGCTTGCGATCTCGTCGGTTCTGCCGGAAACGGACGAAGCGCGCCGCGATACGCTCTTTACGGTGATCGCCGTGACGTCCCTGTCGACAGTCGCGATGATTTTTTACCCGGTGCTCTTTGATCTAGCGGGCTTTTCAGAAGAGCAGGTCGGCTTCCTACTCGGCGCGACGATCCATGACGTCGCTCAGGTCGTCGGGGCCGGTTACGCCGTTTCGCCGGAGGCCGGGGATATCGCGACTTACGTCAAACTTTTACGGGTGGTCTTTTTGCCGGTCGTCGTGTTGGCGTTGGCCTTCTCCATGCGGGCGAACGAGGGCGGAGCGAGCGGCGCGCCGTTTCCGTGGTTCGCCGTCGGTTTCGCGGCGCTCCTCGTCATCAACAGCCTGGGCGTCGTTCCCGAACCCGTTCGTGAGGGGATGGTTTGGGCGTCCGGTTGGCTGCTGATCGCGGCGATTGCTGCCCTCGGCGTGAAGACATCTTTGAAAAAGATGGCCGCGCTCGGCGGACGCCACATTGTCGTCGTTGTCGCGGAAACGGTATTTTTGTGCGCAGCGGCGGTCGCCGCCGTCGCGTTGTTTTGACGGGTAGGAGGGCGTGATGGCCGAGATCGTGGTCAGCGAATTTATGGACGAAGCCGTCGCGCGCGACGGGTTTAAGGATTACGACCTCCTGTTCGATCCCGAACTCGTCGACAGACCGGACGATCTTCTCGCCGCGGTCGCCGATGCGCGTGCGCTCATCGTCCGCAACCGGACGCAAGTGCGCGGCGCGCTGCTCGATGCGGCGGGCAAGTTGGCGGTCGTGGGCCGGCTCGGCGTCGGGCTCGACAATATCGACATGGACGCCTGCAAAGCGCGCGATATCACGGTCGCGCCGGCGCGCGGGGCCAACGATTTGTCGGTTGCCGAATATGTGATCACTGCGGCGATGGTGTTGCTGCGCGGCGCGTGGGGCGCGAGCGACGCGGTCGCGGCGGGCGGCTGGCCGCGCCAGGCGCTGATCGGCCGCGAGATCGCCGGCAAGACGCTCGGTCTTGTCGGCTACGGCGCCATCGCGCGTGAAACGGCGGCGCGCGCGCGCGCGCTGGGCATGCATGTCGTCGCGTACGATCCGTATTTGCCGGCGGGCGATGCGAAATGGGCCGGCGCGGACCCGGTCGATTTCGACGCGCTCCTCGCCGCCGCCGACGTCGTGAGCCTGCACGTGCCGCTTACCGATGAAACCCGTAACCTGATCGACGCGGGCGCCGTCGCCCGCATGCGCGCGCGCGCGATCCTTATCAACGCCGCGCGCGGCGGCATCGTGGACGAAGCGGCGCTTGCGGACGCCTTGCGCGACAAGCGTCTCGGCGGCGCGGCCCTCGACGTCTTCGCGGCGGAGCCGCTGACGGCGGAAGCGGGTGCGAAGTTTGACGGCCTCGCCAACGTCGTCCTGACGCCGCACATTGCAGGGGTTACGGAGGAATCGAACGCGCGGGTAAGCGCGGTGACCGTGGAGAACGTCTTAGCCGCTCTTTAGGAGGGCGGGCCCCGACCCGTTCGAAGGCCGTCTCCGCGCGTCAGCGTTCCGTGATCGCTGGAATAATATGTCCGCCCACGATCTCGTTGCGCCAACGCCCCCAAATGCCGCCTTGGCGGTAATTGCCGCCCATGAAGAGGACGGTGAGGTCAAGCGCCGGGACGACGATCAGCAGTTGCCCGCCATTGCCCGAGGCTTCGTAGGATCGGTAGGTGCGCGCGCCGGCGGTAACCGTATCGATCCGCCACTCATAGGCGGCCGCGCCGCCGAAATAATTGTCGGCGAACGCTTCCGGCGTCATGCCGGTCGTTTCCGGCGTAATGTCGATGACGGGCGTCGTGGATTCCGCGACCCAAGCCGCATCGATGACCTGTTCGTCCTTCCACTGACCGTTAGCGGCGAAAACCGCGCCGATCTTCAAAATGTCGCGTGGGCGCATATATACGCCGCCGCCGAGATAGGCCGCGCCGTTCGGCGCCAGATTCCAGGAATAGGGGCCGAACTGAAGCGGCTCCGCGATCAGCGCGCCGAAAAGGTCGACGATCGGTTCGCCGCCGACGGCGCGCAGACTGGCGCCGACGAGATTGATGCTTCCGGAACAATAAGCATAGCGTGCGCCCGGCTCATGGCGGACCGGCAGGCGCGCCGTGTACAACCAAAAGTCGTCTTCGTCTTGCTGGCCCCACATGCTGTCCTCCGACCCCAGGGAATCGGGGTCCGTCACGTCGCAATCGAGGCCGCTTGTAAACGACATCAATTGCGCGAGCGTAATGTCGTTCTTTCTCGGATCGTCCGTCGGCAGACCGGCCGCCGCCAGGAGATCCGGTATCGGACGTACGTCCCCGTCAATTGCGGCGCCTTGCTGGCGCAGCGCCCCCACCAATACGGGCGCGAAGACTTTGCCGAGCGAGCGCGTGTCGTGCGGCGTCTCGCGGCCGTAGCCGTAAAAATACTCCTCCAGGAAGAGCCGGCCCTTATGGGCGGCCAGCACGGCGTGAATGAGCCGAGGTCGAGGCGCCCGGGGGTCCGTGCGCGCTAAGTCGGCGACGAGGGCGTCAAGCGGGGCGCGGTCGAACCCCGCCTCTTCGGGCGCGGTCACCATCCACCCGTCGTCGCGCCTTTCGGGCGGCGCATAGCGCGCAGGGCCTGGCGGCCGCGGATAGTAGCCGGCGAGGTCTGCGTCTTGCGCGCGGCGCATTTTGAGCGGGGCGTCGAACCAGGCGTGGTCCAACAACAGTCCGCCCGCGACTTCGGTCAGTGTGCGCCTGATTTCATGCTCCCCATCGCCGGCGACGAGCGCCCAGGCGGCGGGCCCGTCTTTTTCGACGCGGAACTGCGGCGTGCGCATAATCTCGTTGCGCTCGGGATTGCGGACGACCGCGGCCAGCGCGCCGTCGTCGTTTTCGAAGATGTCGAGATAAACTCGAAAAGGACGGGGCTGCGCGGCGATGCTGTCCGCCCACCGGTTGTCGCCGACGGCTGAAAAGACGGCGTGCGTGACCATGGTTGAATAGCCGAGCGGCGTCGACGGCTGACGCCAATGGCCGGCGATCGTCGATCCGTCCTGCGATAGCGCGCCGACAAAACGTTCCCCGCCGGGAGCGTCGAGACGAAGTTTCCCCGCGCTAAAAGCGACGGACGCCGGTTCGCCGTTGACGGTCGCGCGCCACGTGTCGCCAGTGCGCTCGACAGCGACGTTGCGGGCCCCGTCGTCGGGCGCGGCGCTCCAGATCCACAGGCCCAGCGGCGCATCGGTCGGTTTCGCGGCGTCGGCCCCGACGGCCCTGACCAAAAGCGTCCCGACGATCAGTACCAGGAAAAAGAGGTGCTTCGCCATTTGCGCAGTCCCGACGCGTCGTTCTATTTCGCCCGATGCTACATCTGTAGCGTGAGCAGGTCCAGTGTCGGGGGCGATCGGTTTGGGGCGTCAGCTCTTGCGCCAAATGGACCCGAGGGCGGTCGCAACGAGGGTCTCGCCGCCGTCGTCGGCGACGGACGACACGCGCGCTTCAACCGACACCGCGCGGCGGCCTTCTTTAATGACGCGGCCTTCGGCGACGACCGCCTCGCCCTTGGCGGGCGCGAGAAACTGCAGCGAATAGGACTGCGTGACGACGTCGCCGGCGACGAGCGCGGCGACCCACGCCATGGCGGTGTCGGCCAGACACCCCAAGACGCCGCCATGCACGTAACCATGGTGCTGGGTGATCTCGTCGCGCACCGGCGCGCGGATCACGATTTTGCCCGCGTCCGCGTCCGCTTCGACGAGGTCGACGCCGAGCCAAGCGTTAAAGCCCTGCCGCCCCGAGACGGCCATAATCATTTGGGCTCTTCTCTCCGCGTCCGACCCGTCGTCCGCCATACCCACGGCCCTTTGAAAAAACGACGCGACTTGCGAACCGAGAAAGCGTCCGTTAGCGGATGACGAAACGGGCGCTGCGGCGCCGCGCCGCGATGCTCACCCCACGAACGCTTTTTCGATAACGTATGTCGACGGATTGTTGTTGGCGCCTTCTTCGAAGCCGTTCTTCTCGCAAATCGCCGCCGTGTCGGCCAGCATCGCGCTTGAACCGCAAATCATGATGCGATCGTTTTCCGGATCAAATCCGGGGATTGCGAGATCCTCGAAGAATTTGCCGCTGTCGATCAAGTCGGTGATGCGCCCTTCGCGCTCGAACGGCTCGCGGGTCGTCGTCGCGTAATAGGTGAGGGCGTCGCCCACGAGTTCGCCGACCAGCGGGTCGTTGCGCGTCTCGTCGACGAGGTGTTTCGAGTAGGCGAGATCGACGACGCGCCTACAGGTGTGCGTGAGAATGACGTGGTCGAACTTTTCGTAGGTCTCCGGCTCACGGATCAAGCTCGCAAAAGGCGCGACGCCGGTGCCGGTCGAGAAGAAAAAGAGCCGCTTGCCGGGCGCGAGGGCGTCCAAAACGAGGGTGCCCGTCGGTTTTTTGCCGAGAAGAACGTGGTCGCCCGGCTTAATGTGTTGGAGACGCGAGGTGAGCGGACCGTCTTGGACTTTGATGGAATAGAAATCGAGGCCTTCGTCCCAGGTCGGGCTCGCCACCGAATAGGCGCGCAAGAGCGGTTTGCCGTCGACCATCAAGCCGACCATGATGAATTCGCCGGCGCGAAAGCGGAATGCGTCGGGACGCGTCAGGCGGAATTGAAAGAGGTCGTCCGTCCAATGACGAACGGAGAGTACTTCTTCGGCCGTGACCGTCTTGGGCAGTTGCACGTCGCCAAACGCCATCGCGCGGGCTCCTTCGACTTCGTCGGGCGCGCTATGCGCCCCTTATTTGCGACTTAATCGCAATAACGGAAATAGCGCTCGGACGCCAGCGGCGCGCACAAGCACGTCTCGACCTACATAGGCCGACGCGGCGCGCAGCGCGAGGGGCCGTTTGCTGCAATGCATCAAGAAAAGGCGAGCGTCGCCTTCACCGCACGGTCCCAACCGGCGAGAAGCCGCGTGCGCGCGTCGGCCCCCATCGTCGGCTCGAAGCGCCGCTCGCGCCGCCAGCGGTCCGAAATTTCCTGGAGCGAGCCGAAGAGGCCGGCTTTCAAACCCGCAAGATAGGCCGCGCCAAGGGCCGTCGTTTCCATGATCTGCGGGCGGTCGACGGACGCATCGAGGATGTCCGCGAGGAAACCGCATAGCCAGTCGTTGCCGACCATGCCGCCGTCGACGCGCAGGACCGCCGCCTCGACGCCGTCGCTTTTCATCGCCTCTAGGAGATCGCGGGTCTGGTAGCAGACCGCCTCGACCGTGGCGCGGGCGAGTTCGGCCGGGCCGCTGGCGCGCGTCAGCCCGAAGATCGCGCCGCGCGCCGTCGGCGACCAATGGGGGGCGCCGAGGCCGGTGAACGCCGGCACGAGATAAACGCCGTTGTTCGAGGCGAGCGAGCGCGAAAGGGCCTCGGTGTCGGCCGCGTTCTCGATCACGGTGAGGCCGTCGCGCAACCACTGGACCCCGGCGCCGGCGATGAAGATCGAGCCCTCAAGCGCATAGGTCGTCTTGCCGTCGATGCGGTAGGCGATCGTCGACAACAGGCGGTTTTGCGAGCGCACGCGCGCCGCGCCGGTGTTGAGGACGACGAAGCATCCGGTGCCGTAGGTGCTTTTGATGGCGCCCGGCTCAAAGCAAGCCTGGCCCACCGTCGCGGCTTGCTGGTCGCCGGCGACGCCGAGGATCGGGATCGCCGACCCGAAGAGCGCCGGGTCGCTCGCGCCGAAGTCGGCGTTGCAGTCGCGCACCTCCGGCAGCAATGCGGCCGGCACGCGGAACAGCTTTAAAAGCGTCTCGTCCCAGGCGCCGGCGTCAATATTGTAGAGGCTCGTGCGCGAGGCGTTCGTCGCGTCCGTTGCGTGTGTCGCGCCGTTCGTCAGTTTCCAGATCAACCACGCGTCGATCGTGCCGAAGGCGAGGTCGCCCGCCTCGGCGCGCGCGCGGGCCCCGTCGATATGGTCGAGGATCCAAGAGATTTTGGACGCCGAAAAGTACGGGTCGAGCAAGAGCCCGGTGCGCTCGGCGATTTCGGGCTCGGCGCCGTCTTTCTTCAACGCCTCGCACCTATCCGCGGTCCGCCGATCCTGCCAGACGATTGCGTTGTAAATCGGCGCGCCGGTCTTGCGGTCCCACACGACGACGGTTTCGCGTTGGTTGGTGACGCCGATCGCGGCGACCTGGAAACCCTTGGCCGTCGCACCGGAGACGGCCTCGCGGCTCACCGCCGCGACGGTCGACCAGATCGTCTCCGCGTCGTGTTCGACCCAGCCGTTCGCCGGGTAGAGCTGTTCGAAAGCTTGTTGCGCGACGGCGACGACCGTCCCGTCCAAGTCGAAGGCGATCGCGCGGCTCGACGTCGTCCCCTGGTCGATGGCGAGAATGCAGGGTTTGTCGGCCATGGCGCGCGCTCCGTCTTTTTGATGTGGCGATCCGGACGCGGCGGCGGGCGCGCGCCCTTCGGGTCTTATAGAAGAGTGCGGCGGGCCCGGCGAGGGCCGAAGACGGCGCGCGGCTGCTGGCGACGCCGTGCCGGAAGGCCCGGACGGGGGCGGTTCGCGTCAGGCGGCGGCTACGGCTTTCCGGACGGCGTCGGCGATGTCGTCGACCGACAGCGACCGGTCGATCTCGCCGACGATCGTCATCGCGTCGGCGTCGACCAGAAGAACAAGCCCGGTTTTGATTTTCCGCTCAAAGCGGTCGCGGATCGCCGGGCCGACGCCCGCCGCGTCCGCTGCGGCGAGGACGGCGTCGACATCTTTGCGCGTATAGTCGAGCGTCACGTAGCGCACGCCATCGATCTGCAGCGCGCGGACCGCGGCGAGTTTTGGGTCGAGGGCCCGGCAGCTCGGGCACCAGTCGGCGTACATGAGCACGGCCTTCAGTTTGGCGTCCTCAGGGCCGTAATCGGCCGGCGCTTTGGCGGCCCCCGCCGTCTCGTTCGAACAGGCGGCGACCAAGAGGGCGGCCAAGAAAATGAAGGCGACGCGCATGGGGCTCTCCTACCGGCGGGCGGCGCCCATCATTATTGAACGGCGATACGCGACCTCACACGGGCGCGTTCGTTGAGGCGCATACGAACCGGCCGCCTATTGGAACGCTTGCAGTCCCGTTTGTGCGCGGCCCAAGATGAGGGCGTGGATGTCGTGCGTGCCTTCATAGGTGTTGACGGTTTCGAGGTTCGTCGCGTGGCGTAGCACGTGGTAGTCCTCAGAGATGCCGTTGCCGCCGTGGACGTCGCGCGCGATGCGGGCGATATCGAGCGCCTTGCCGCAATTGTTCCGCTTCATGAGCGAAATCGCTTCCGGCACGTACGCGCCGTCGTCGAGAAGGCGGCCGAGGGCGAGCGCGCCCTGCAGGCCGAGCGCGATCTCAGTTTGCATGTCGGCGAGTTTCTTCTGGACGAGCTGCGTGCCGGCGATCGGTTTGCCGAACACGATCCGCTCCA
>JBCCZS010000010.1:0-34744 GCA_039187035.1 Pseudomonadota bacterium
CCGTCATGCCCCACCCCTGCTGGACGTCGACGCCATATTTGTCGAGACCGCGCACGACCGCCTCCGGCAAGGCCGAGCCGCCGGAAAGCCCGGTGCGCAAATGGGGCAGCGTTTTGCCGGTTTGCTCCAGATACTGAAGAAGCCCGAGCCACACGGTCGGCACGCCGGCGCAATAGGTGACTTTTTCCGCGTCGAGCATTTCATAAAGCCCCTCGCCGTCGAGACGCGGGCCGGGGAAGATTTGGTCGACCCCCTGGAGAAGACAGCTGTAGGGCGTGTTCCACGCATTGACGTGGAACATCGGAACGACCGGCAGCATGACGTCGCCTTCGCTCAAGCCCAGCGCGCCCGACATGCACGAGGCGAACGCCTGAAGGACGAGCGCTCGGTGCGAATACAAAACGCCCTTCGGGTTCCCCGTCGTCCCCGAGGTGTAACAAAGCGCGACGGCGGTGTTCTCGTCAAAATCCGGCCATTCGAACGCGTCGCCGGCGTCGGCGATCAAGTCTTCGTAGACGCTCGCCTCGCGGCCGATGTCCGGCGCGTTGTCGGCGTCCGTGAGCGCAACATAGCGGCGCACGGTCGGCGCATGGGGCGCGAGCGCGGCGACGAGCGGGGCGAACGTATTGTCGTAAAAGAGCGCCGCGTCTTCGGCGTGATTGATGACGAACCCGGCGTTTTCAGGCCCGAGCCGCGGATTGATCGTGTGCAGAACGGCGCCGATCCCGCCGACCGCGAAATAAAGCTCGAACTGGCGATAGGTGTTCCAACCGATCACGCCCACGCGGTCCCCGCGCTCGACGCCCATTGCCTTCAACGCATTGGCCAGGCGCCGGATCCGCTCGCCCGCCTCGCGCACCGTGTAGCGGTGAATGGGCCCCTCGACGGTGCGGGTGACGATCCGCGTTTGCGGATAATTGCGTTCGGCGTGTCGAAGTATGCCCGTCGTCAACAACGGACGGTCCATCATGAGGCCTTGCATGGCCGTTCCTCCCCGAGGCGCGGCTCGATCGGCCGCTTCTTCTGAGGACTATCTCGACTTCAGCGAGCGGCGTCAAACGCGGCTTGCCTGACCGCGCGGGCGCGATATCGTCCGGCCATGGACGAACACGAAACGAGCGACGCGGCGCTTCTGGCGGGCGTGCGGGTCTTGGACGTCTCGCGCATTCTCGCCGGGCCCTGGGCGACGCAACTTCTCGGCGATCTCGGCGCGGACGTCCTGAAGATCGAGCGCCCCGGCCGCGGCGACGACACCCGGCGCTGGGGACCGCCTTTTTTGTGCGACGACGCCGGGCGGCCGACCGACGCGGCGTACTTTCTCGCCGCCAACCGCAACAAACGCTCCGCCGCCGTCGATATCGCGGCGAAGGCCGGGGCCGACCTCGTGCGCTCTTTGGCGGCGCGCGCCGACGTCTTTGTGGAGAATTTCAAAGTCGGCGGCCTCGCCCACTACGGGCTCGACTACGCCGCGCTGTCGGCGATCAATCCGCGGCTCGTCTATTGTTCGATCACCGGCTTCGGGCAAACCGGTCCGTATGCGGCGCGCGCCGGCTACGATTATATGATCCAGGCGATGGGCGGGCTCATGTCGGTCACGGGCCAACCGGACGGCGCGGACGGGGCCGAGCCTATGAAGGTCGGCGTCGCCGTCGCCGATCTCTTCACCGGGCTCTATGCGTCGAACGCCATCATCGCCGCACTGCGGCACGCGGAGCGGACCGGCGCGGGCCAACATCTCGACGTCGCTTTGTTTGACTGCCAGATCGCCGCGCTCGCCAATCAGGCGACGAACTATCTCGTCTCCGGCGTCGCGCCCGGCCGGCTCGGCAACGCGCACCCCAACATCGCGCCGTATCAAGTGTTCCGCGCCGCGGACGCGCACTTCGTCCTCGCCGTCGGCAATGACGACCAGTTCGGCGCATTGGCGCGACTTCTCGGAGCGCCCGCGCTCGCGTCGGACGACCGCTTTGCGACGAACGCCGATCGCGTGGCGAACCGCACCGCATTGACGGACGCGCTTGCGCCCTTGTTCGCCGCGCGCCCGGCGGCGGCTTGGCTGGACGCGCTCGAAGCGGCCGGGGTGCCCGCCGGACCGATCAACGCGCTCGATGCGGTGTTCGACGATCCGCAAGCGCGCGCCCGCGGCATGACCGTCGCCGCCCCGCGCGACGACGCGCCCGACGGGCGCTATGTTCCGCATCCGGTCAAATATGGCCGAACGCCGACGACGACGGGGACGGCCCCGCCGCGCCTCGGCGCGCACACGCGCGAGGCCTTGCAAGATTGGCTGGGTGTTGACGACGAGGCGGTCGACGCGCTCGCGCAAGACGGCGCGTTTGGAGAACCGCCGGACGCGCCTGGCGGGGCCTAGGTAGGCGCTGAGGCTTGTTAGCGGTTGATCGCCACCGGTTCGTCGGCCGGCGCGTCGGCCGATTGCACGCCGACGTCTTGCAGCGCCGTCAAGAGCGCCGCCTTGTCGAACGGTTTCAACAATTGGGCGTCCGCACCGGCGGCCTGAGCGAGAACATATTGCTGCGGATCATTTTCGGTCACGCAAAGAATAATTCTCGGCCGATTTTCATCGCCGCCAAGGCCGCGCAAAAAATCAAGCGCCCCCATGGACGGTAAGTCCCAATCGAGGAAAACAACGTCAACGGACTTTTCGCGGCAGGCGGCGACCGCCTCGGCGGCATTTTCTACAAGGCGTGCGGTCACGCCGACGCTTTTCAGCAAGCGCACCGCGATCTCGCCGATGATCGGCGAATCCATAACGACGACGCTCAGCTTCATCAGTTCCATCCGCCCCGTGCTCGCAACGTCGTTGATCATGGCGTAAGCGCGTAAGCTCGACGTAAAGGCGGTCGTTACAAAGCGCCTCGACCCCGCGGCCGATCAGCCGGCGAGGCTCGGAAAGACGGCTTCAAGAACGACCTTTTCGGCATCGACACGATAGGCCTTGGCGGAGCCGGCGGCCTCGCGCGTCAACAGGCTCGCCACATAGGCCGGGGCGAACTTGGCTTTCATGTCGGTCGCGTCGCCGACCAGCGCCGCCGCCAAATCGTCCTGCAAGAGGGCCCGCGGGCCGACCGCCTCGACGAGATAGCGCGCGCCGTCGACATGCACTTTGACGACGCCGCCGCGCGGCACGCAGTCCGCCGCGCAATAGGTCATGATCATGACGGTTTTGACGACCTCTTTCAGCGCATGACCGTCCGGCAACGCCCATTCAAGGTCGGCTTTGGTCCATGTGAAGAGCTCGGCCATGATCGCGCCGGCCTCTTCCATCGGGATTTCCGCGCCGCGGCCGCCGGCGGCCCCGTAAGCGAGGCGTCCGTATTTCAACAACGCGACCGACTTACGCCCGCCTGTGCGGATCAAATCGATCGCCGCGTCGCGCATGCCGTCGTCCATGCCTTGGTCTTCGAGGACTTCGAGCCCCGAGCCCAAAGCCCCGACCGGGTTGACGAGGTCGTGGCAAAGCCGCGACGCGATGAGCGCGGAGAGCGCGACCGCGTCGACGGGCGGCGTCGGCGGTTCGTCGCCGGTTTGCGTTTGCGGCGCCGGATCAACGACGGTTTCTACTGGTTTGATGACGGGTTCGGCCATCGCGCGTCCCTCTTTTGATCGAGGAACTGACCTACGGCGATTCGATCGCGAAACGGGCGCTTCAGTTTCGCTCAAGGCGCGCCGCGGGGACGCAACGGCTTACGGGCGAACCCCCGTCCACTCGCCGTTCGCCAATTGGAAACAGGCGCCGCGCGGCTGTCTGCCCCGAAGAAGGTTCGCCGTGTACCGGCCCCAATATTCCGGCGTTTCGCCGTCGCGATCCGCCCGGTTTTCATACCGGATTTGACGCTTGTCGTTTTCCCTATCGACCTGCCGCAACATTCGCGTATCAGCGGTCTTACCCGGGACGACGTCCAAAAATCCCGCGGCAGTCTCGCCGATGATGCAGTTCCGCTTCGCGTCATTAAGAATGCGGGTTTGCGCGGCCGCCGGCCCTGCGGTGCTAACAACCACGAGACCCGCTGCGAGCGTCGACAAAATTTTGCCGGATATCCTCATTGCGTCGCGTCCCCCATGACCTCTGCTCGTATTCAGCGGCCTCCGGTTCGCAAAAACGCGCACGCGCGTTCGCCGCCGGGTTCAACATCTCCCCTACGCACCGACGGTTGCAAGCGAAAATTCTTTTGGAAACAAGGTTGGTTTCGGAAGTGTTGCCGGATCGTCAACCAACATTCCGGACGGTTTGGCGCGCGGGAGCGCGTTAGCGTTGCACCCAGGCCCCCGACGCGTTTTGCACGCAATGGCCCGGCCGCGCCCGGTTGATCAGCTGTTGGGCCACCGTAACGGCGGCGGCTTCGGTCGTCGTGCCGTTGCGCGCGGCGATCTTCTCGTATTCCGCCCGGCGTTGCTGATTGATGCGGTTGACCTGCCGCAGCACGTTTTGATCGACGGTTTTGCCGGTTACCACGCCGATATAGCCGTCGGCCCGTTCGCCGACGAGGCATTGCGCCTTGGCGTTATTGATGACCGCGCCTTGCGCAGCGGCCGGCGCGACGCCCGCAAAAAAAGCGGCGACGGCGCAAAGGACGACGAAACGCAAATTTAGCATCGGTGAGTTCCTTCTGATCCGGGCCGGTCTTGTCGCCGCCTCGATGTTGCTCAAGTTAAATCCGCCGGCCGGACGATTTTATGACGAAGAAAAGGCGCACGCGGGTCAGCCGAAGAGTTCCGGCTTTTCGTCGATCAGCTCGTTCGCTTCTTCTTCGAGCTTCAGTTTGACTTCGCCGTCGACTTTGACGTTGAGGTTGATTTCGATCGGTTCTTCCGGCGCTTCGACGCGCACCGTCGCGCACGCGGCCGCCGCGCCGATCAACGCGGTCGCCAGCAACGCCCAAATCGAGCCTCGGATTGGTTTCGTCGCGCCCATCGCCCCGCCCCTCTAACGCCTATCGGTTTGACCTATCATAGCGCGCGTTCGAGCGACAAGCGCTCAGCCGTCATCGGCCCTGTTCGTCCTGCGCGTCGATGCCGAGGCGCCGCCGCGCCCGCTCCCGCACAAGCCGTTCGGCCTCCGCCGAAATCGCCGCGCTTTGCAACAGCGACAGGATCGGGGCCTCGACGTTGACCCGATAGATGAAGGGCGCGACGACCGGTTCATTGACGATCTGATTGTTGATCGCGATCGCACTCGTCCCCTCGAAGTAAAGACCGATGAGGAGGTCGCCGTCGAGCGGGCCGTTGACGTCCGCCCGCAAGGTTTCGAACGAAAACTCGCGCAGCGCGTCGAAGGCGAGCCGCGCTTGATCGTTCCGCGTGGCCGCGGCTTCGCTCGCCGCGCCGCTATAGCGAATAACGCCCTGCCCGACGGCGCGCAACGCGCCGTCTTCGACGAAGGCGCGCGCGCCGTCGAACCGGATGGGCAATTCGCCTTCGACGACGCCCTCGCCGGCGAGCCCGTCGATTTTTAGAAAAGCCAGGAATGCGCCGAGATCGACGTTGCGCGCCTGGAGCGCGACGGTCGCTTCGCCCTGCACCAAATCCAACGCCGCGTCATAGGCGCCGATAACGCCGCCGAACCAGGGAAACTCGGCTTGAATAAGCCGGAACGTATCATCGCCCGGCAGATCGAACGTCGCCGCGCCGCGCTCCAGTACGAGGGCGTCGAGGTCGACGGCGGCGATCTCGAGGCGCTGCGGCCCGGCGGTGCGCAACGGGACGAGGCTCGCCAACGCGATTTCCCCGCGCACGCCGCGCGTTTGCGACACCGCCGCGCCGGGGCCGCGGAATGAGAGATTGTCGAGCGTGATGTCGGCGGACGTCTCCAGCGGGGCGCGCGGCGACCAGGCCGCGCGCGCGTCGACCGACACCGCGCCGGCGGCCGTGCCGATCAATCCGCGTAATACGGGCGCAAGCTCGTCGGGCCTTACGCCGCCGGGCGCGAACACGAGCGCGCCGCTGGAGAAGGTCGCCGACCCGACGCCGGCGTCGAGCCGGTGTTCGCCCGACGCCGCGCCGAGCGGGGTTCCGTCGAGGCCCGCCGCGGCCGCATCGAAGGTCACCCGGCCGTCCGACAACTGCGCGTCCCCGGACAACAAGACGGGCGCGAACAGGGCCGCGGCCTCGGCGCCGTCGGGCGTCAGCGTCGGCGGCTGCGCCATTCGCACCCCGTCGAAACGCCCGGCCCCGGTCAAGTTTTCCCGCGTCAACCGGCCCTCGAACGTCGCCGCGCCGACGGATGCGGCGACGGCGTCGTTCAGGACCATACGGCCGCCTTCGATCCGGCCGTCGGCGATCGTGACGTGGTCGTCCGGCGTGTAGACGGCGCGCACCGTGGTCTTCGGCATAACGCCGCGCGCGCGCGTCTCGCCCACTTCGGCGACGGCGTCGCGCGCGTCGATCCCGGCGGCGACCGCGAGGCGCAGCGGCCCCGACCAATCGGCGCGGACGAAATCGCCGTCGGCCGGCGCGCAAATACGGACTTGCGAAAAGCGCGCGCGCGTCGGCGTGTCCCCGAGAAACCGCGCCGCGAACCGGTCCAAGAGGGCGCAGGGAACCGCGACGCCCTCCGGCGCGCGCAATGTCGCGACGCCCGCCGGAAAATCGACGCCGGCCTGCAGCTCCGCCGCGAAAGGCGCGTTCTCGACGATCAGCCGGCCGACTTGCGCGCGGGCGAGGTCGGCGGCGAAGGCGAGCGAGGCTTGCGCCGTGCCGGTCTCGCCGAAGCGCGCGCCGAGATCCGCGCCCGTTCCCTCAAAGACGAGGCTCGCGCCGCGCACCGCCGCCGGCCCGAAAACCGGTTCGACGAGCGCGAGCGCGCCGTCGAACCGCCAGCGATCAGCCGCATCCACACGCAGCGACCCGTCGAACGACCCCGACCCGCGCGGGCCGGAAAAAGCGGCGGACACCGCCCCGTCTTGAACGCCGGCTTCACGCCGATAAAGCGGCGCGCCGTCGCGCGCGCGAAGAACGGCGAGATCGCCGGTCCCGGTTTCGAGCCGCAAATCGCCGCCCTCGGCGAACGCGATTTGGACGTCGTCGCCGTCGCGTACGGCGCGCATCCGGCCGGCGAGCGAGACTTGATCGGCGAACGCGTCGTGGGCCACGCCGTCAGCGGCCGGGCCGTCGGCAGGACGGGCGTCCGCGCCGCCGGCGGCGGTCAAGCGCCCGGAGCGGATGTCGATCACGGCCTCGCCGGCAAGCCCTTGCGGATCGGCCCGCCAGTCCTTCAGCGTCCCGTCGATGAAGACGTCGAGCGCGTCGACCCGCCCGGCCGCCGTTTCAAGCGCGCCGGACAGCGCGCTCTCAACCCGCGCCGATCCGTCCGCGGCGACCTTCGCCTCGACGGAAAGCGCGACGGTCTCAGCCGCCTGGTCGCCCCAACGAAACGCGTCGGCCGCGCCGACGAGCGAGGCGGCGCCCGCCCCGTCGGCGTTGACCGCCGCGTTCAGGACGCCGTCGAACCGGCCCTCGACGTCGTCGCCGGCCCCGATAACCGCAACGGCGAGCGCCTCGACCTCAATGGCGTCGATCGTTACGCCGCTGTCGTTTGCGCCCGTCCCGCCGCCGCCGGCGGCGCCGCTGAGCCTTTCGGCGTCTTGCGATCGCACGGTGATCTCCACGCGCCCCGGGCCGACGGCGAGGCGTCGGATACGGCGCTGGAAGAGCGCTTCGCGCAAGGAAAAGTCGACGGCGATCCGGTCGATGGCGAGCGAACCGGGCGCGCCGGCGCCCGTGATATCGGTCAACTCGACGCCGTCCAAGGCGACCCGCTCGGCCGTCACGGACGGGTTCTCAACGCCGGCGTCGCGCATGGCGCCTTCAACGACGCGCTCGACGATGGCCGCACGCAGGGCCACGCCGGCGCCGGCCGCCGCGGCGATCGCCGTGACGACCAGGAAGATGACGCCGCCGATCAACCGAACCATGAAACCGCCCCCCTCGCCCGGACCGGAGCCGGCGCCGGCGGACGAGCCCGCCCGCGCGGTCAACCGATCGTTATGAATGCCTCCCGATCCGTAAAAGCTTTACCCCGACATTCGGGTTTAGTTAACGGTCCGCCGGCTACCTTCCCACAGTTGCGCTTCCGGGTCCGCGTTTTTCGCGCGCGTGATCGGACGGGGCGCCGGCGCCGCGTCCGGCGCGAGCGAGGCGTAGCGCGACAATTTTTGGCGCGCCGTCGCGCCGCGATCGGGGGCGTCGCTGCTTGCGCGGCGCGTCAGGCGCGTTAACTGTAAGGGGCGTCATGGCGGGTACCGTTTCTTCATCGACAATTTACGACGCCGACGGCGCGGTTCTCCGCGCGGCCGGTGATCGTCGCGGCGCGCTTGGCGCGGTGTTCGCGAGCGTCGGCGTGATGGCGGCGGGCGCCTTCGTCGTCGCCGGGGCCATGCGGGCGCCGCAGCCGGAAGCGCCGGTCGTCGCCGCCGCGGAGCCTGCGCCCGTCGCGCTTCAGGCGCCGCAAGAAGCCCGTTCGACGCCACCCGCCGTCAGCGCAAACGCCGCCGACGACGCACAAGACATTGAAACCGCCTCGGCGGAAGCGCCCGACGAAGCGCCTCCCGCCAAAAATGCTCAAGACGCGGCGCCGGCCGACAGGGACGTCGCGGCCGCGACCGCTACGGCCGACGAGACGCCCTTCGTTTTCGGACCGCCCCGCGTGAAGCCGGACCAGAACGCCGTTGCGGCGATCTCGCCGCCCGCCGCGACGGTCGCGACGCTCAGCCAACCGGCCCTCGCTAAAGCGGCGCCGCAAGCCGCCCGGCAAACGTTGGGACCGGTCGTCGTCGCGCTCGCCGACGAGGGGTTCGCGCGCCCGCCGATCTTTCCGTTAAGCGACGTCACGCCGGACCGCGCGCCGTCGCCGGCGCTCGCCGTCGCGCTTGCCGAAGATCTGCCGATCGACGCGGAACACCGCACCGTGCGCATCGCCAAAGGCGAAACCTTCGCGGACGCGTTGCGCCGCGCCGGCGTCGCCGCACGCGACCGTCACGCCGCCGCTGTCGCGGTCGGCCGTTTCGTCAATTTGCGCCGGCTGCGCCCCGACGCGCAATTCGACCTGCGCCTGGCGCCGCCCCGCCAAACGCTCTTTCAACACGCAAGCCTCGGTTCCGGTCCGGAAAACCGTTTGTTGACGCTGACCTGGCGGATCGAACCGGAAAAAGAACTCGACCTCGTGCGCGACGGCGCCGGGTTCGTCGCGCAAGACCGGCCGGTCAAGATCGTCACACGGCGCCAGACCGTCCGTGGGCGCATCGACGGCAGCCTCTTTGCGTCGGCGCGCGCCGCCGGCGCGCCGGTCGAGATCGTCGGCAAGCTCGCCAACGTCTTCGCCTACGACATCGACTTTCAGCGGGACATTTTCGGCGGCGACGAATTTGAGGCTGTCTACGAGATGCGCTTCGACGAAACCGGCGCAGTCGTGGGGGCCGGCGAGATCTTGTTCGGCCGGCTCAAATGGCGCGGCGGCTCAAAAGAAAAAGAGTACTTCCGTTTCCGCAACGCCGACGGCCGCTTCGATTATTTCGACCGCGCAGGCCAAAGCGCGAAACGCCTTCTTATGAAAACGCCGATCGACGGCGCGCGGCTCTCTTCCGGCTTCGGCCTTCGCCGCCACCCGATCCTCGGCTACAAAAAAGCCCACAAAGGCATCGACTTTGCGGCGCGGCGCGGCACGCCCGTTTACGCCGCCGGCGACGGCGTCGTCCTACGCGCCGACCGCTACGGCTCGTTCGGCAATTACGTGAAAATCAAGCACGCGAACGGGTATGAAACGGCCTACGCGCACCTCAACGGGTTCCGCAAAGGGGTGCGGAAAGGAACGCGCGTCAACCAGGGCGACGTCATCGGCTATGTCGGCACGACCGGTCGCTCGACCGGACCGCACTTGCACTACGAAGTGCATCTCAACGGCCGCGCGGTGAACCCGCAGCGCCTGAAAATGGCGACCGGCGTCAAACTTGAGCAAGCCGACCTCGCAGGCTTCTCCGTCCTTCGCGACGAGATCGACGCCTTACGCGCGCCGGAAGGCGAAGCCGCCCAACGGCTCGCCGGCGACGCAACCCGCGCCTCGCTCTAACGCCTGCGCCGAACCTGTTGACGCGCCGAACCTGTTAAAGAGAGCCGGTTCGCAGACCGCGATCCGTGCGCGCATTCACCGTGTGCCGGTCCGCGCCGCGGTCTCAAAAACGTTTGCGAATACAAAATGCGTCCGGCGATCAGAGCGCCGGCCGGGATCCTTTCGTCGTTCACCGACAGTTGGTAGTCGGAAGGGCGAGAACGGATCGCGCCAACAAAGGGGATCGGCGACATGCAGGGGTCAAAAAGATCAGCCTACTGCGTCGGATATCGCTTTACGCTCAAGGACGATGCGTCCGAAGCGCATGCTGAGTTCATCGACGTTTGGACGCAGATGACCCACATTTTCGCCGACCAGTGCGGCGCGCTCGGCTCCCGGCTCCATAAAGGCGGAAAGACGGCGTATTTCGCCTATGCGCAGTGGCCGGACAAAGAGACCTACGACCGCGAGATGAGCGCGGCGGCCGACGAGCTGATGCGCCCGTTGCGAGCCCGCTACGCAAAAGTCAGTGAACCGGCCGACGTCGTCTTTGCAGGGATGATCGAGATCGATCTCCTGCAGCCGCTACCCGATTGACGAACGGCCAGGGGGGCCGGCCCTACCGGCGCTTGGCGCGCACGTCGCGAATAAACTGTTCCAGTTCGGTTTCGCCGAGCGCGCCGCCCGCGCGCGTCGCCGACAAGGCGCGGCGCACGCGTGATGGGAGCAGGGCGGGATCGTCCGTCCCCGCCTCGTTGATCGTCCGCTCAATGATCGACTTGATCGCCGCTTCGGCGTCCGGCTCCCAGTCGGATTTTTTCTCGCTCATCGTCATCGCACCTCGCTTCAATTCAACATGGCGCCGGGCGGCGGGCCCGCCTCGCCGCCGTAATCGCCCGACAAACGCCGGGCGCGCGCGCCGCCGAGGGCGGCCCCGTTGACGGTCAACCCGTCGCCGCCGGCCGAGATCGCCAGCGTTTCGCCGTCGGCGATCTCGCCGGCCAGCAATTTATCCGCAAGCGGGTCTTGTAGCGATTTCTGGATTACGCGCTTAAGGGGCCGCGCGCCGTAGGCGGGGTCGAAACCGGCTTCCGCCAACCAGTCGCGCGCCGCGTCGTCAAGCGACAGAATGATTTTGCGATCATGCAACAGCGCCTGCAGGCGGCGGATCTGGATCGTGACGATCGCCCCCATATGCCGACGCGACAGCCGCTCAAACAAAACGATTTCGTCAAGCCGGTTTAGGAATTCCGGCCGGAACCGCGCGCGCACCGCGTCCATCACCGGGCCGCGCACGGATTCGGTGGACGCATCCTCGCTCTGCGCGACGAGATGTTCAGCCCCGAGATTGGACGTCAGAATGATCAGCGTATTGCGGAAGTCGACCGTTCGTCCCTGCCCGTCGGTCAAGCGGCCGTCGTCGAGCACTTGCAACAAGATGTTGAAAACGTCGCTGTGCGCCTTTTCGATCTCGTCGAACAAAATGACCTGATAGGGCCGCCGACGGACGGTTTCGGTCAACACGCCGCCTTCCTCATAACCGACATAGCCCGGCGGCGCGCCGATCAGCCGCGCCACGGCGTGCTTTTCCATGAACTCGGACATGTCGATGCGCGCGATCGCGGTATCGTCGTCGAAGAGGAATTCCGCGAGGGCTTTGGTCAACTCGGTTTTGCCGACGCCCGTCGGCCCCAAAAACAAGTACGAGCCCATGGGCCGGTTCGGGTCCTGCAACCCGGCGCGCGCGCGCCGGACGGCGGCGGACACGGCTTCAACGGCGTCGATCTGGCCGACGACCCGCGAATCGAGCGCAGTTTCCATCGCCAATAATTTCTCGCGCTCGCCTTCGAGCATTTTGTCGACCGGCACGCCGGTCCAGCGCGAGACGACCGCCGCGATATGCTCCGCGTCCACCACTTCTTGCACAAGCTCGCCCGTATCGCCGGCCGCTTCGGCCTCGGCGAGGCGTTTTTCGAGCGCCGGCAACGCGCCGTATTTGATCTCAGACGCGCGCGCGAGATCGCCGCGGCGCTCCGCGTCCGCGAGCGCCTGGCGGGCGGCGTCGAGCTCCTCTTTGACTTTCGTCGCCGAGGCGAGACTTTCTTTTTCGGCGCGCCAGCGGGCGGTCAGCTCGCTGGAGCGCTCGTCGAGTTCGGCGAGTTCTGTCTCAAGCGTCGACAAGCGATCTTGCGAGGCCGCGTCGTCTTCTTTGCGCAGCGCCTCGCGCTCGATTTTCATTTGAATGATGCGCCGGTCGAGTTCGTCGAGTTCCTCGGGCTTGGAATCGACGGCCATCCGCAGGCGGGACGAGGCCTCGTCGACGAGGTCGATTGCTTTGTCCGGCAGGAAGCGGTCGGTAATGTAGCGGTTCGACAAGGTCGCGGCCGATACGATCGCGCCGTCGGCGATCCGAACGCCGTGGTGCAGCTCGTACTTTTCCTTCAAACCACGGAGGATTGAGATCGTGTCTTCGACCGTGGGCTCGTCGACGAACACCGATTGGAAGCGCCGCGCGAGGGCGGCGTCTTTTTCAACGTACTTGCGGTATTCGTCGAGCGTCGTCGCCCCGACGCAGTGCAACTCGCCGCGCGCGAGCGCCGGTTTTAGGAGGTTGGACGCGTCCATCGCGCCGTCGGTTTTACCCGCCCCGACAAGCGTGTGCATTTCGTCGATGAAGAGGATCACCCGACCTTCGGCGGCGGTCACTTCGGAAAGAACGGCCTTGAGGCGCTCTTCGAACTCGCCGCGATATTTCGCGCCGGCGATGAGGGAGCCCATGTCGAGCGCGAGCAACTGCTTGTCGCGAAGGCTTTCGGGAACGTCGCCGTCGACGATGCGCAGCGCCAGACCTTCGGCGATCGCGGTCTTGCCGACGCCGGGTTCGCCGATCAGGACGGGGTTGTTCTTGGTGCGCCGCGAGAGAACTTGCATCGTGCGGCGGATCTCTTCGTCCCGGCCGATCACCGGGTCGAGATCGCCCGCGCGCGCCGCCTCGGTGAGATCGCGCGCGTAGCGCTTGAGCGCGTCGTACCCCTGCTCGGCGCCGGCGCTGTCGGCGGTGCGTCCTTTGCGCAGATCGTTGATCGCCTGGTTGAGCGTCACGGGCGTCACGCCCGCGTCCTTTAAGATTTCCGCGGTCCCGGCTTGGGCCTCGACCGCGAGCGCGGTCAGGAGCCGTTCGGCGGGCACGAACGAATCGCCAGCCTTCTTGGCAAGCTCTTCAGCGGTCGCGAAGACGCGCGCCGTCGCTGGCGCGAGGTATAATTGCCCGCCGGCGCTCTCGACCTTCGGCAATTTGGCGAGCGCCTCGTCAGTGCGGCCGAGCGCGCGCGCCGGATCGCCGCCGGCGGCGCGAATGAGATTGGCCGCGAGGCCCTCTTCGTCGTCGAGCAGCGCCTTGAGCACATGCTCCGGCGTAAATTGTTGGTGATTGTCGCGCATGGCCGCGCCTTGGGCGGCCTGCACGAAACCGCGGGCGCGGTCCGTGTAAGTTTCGAAATTCATGGGTCGACCTCTCTCAAGCGTCAAAAGCGGCGCGGGCCGTTCGGCCCGGCGCGCGTCCCTGACGGCGACGCGTCCGCTCTATGAGAGAGATGGGGTCGAATTCGCCGCGAACAAGCGCGGCGCGCCGAAACGGTTATGCGCCGGCTTCTTCTTCCGGCGCAGCCGCGACGGACGGCGCCGGGGGAAGTTCTTGGGCGAGGTAATCAGCCGGCCCGTCGGCGTTGACCTTGAGCAATCCGGCGGCTGCAACGGTCGCCACCGCCAAACACACGATAATCCGCACCACGATCGTACTCCCGACCCGAAACGGCCGCCCCTACGAAACGCTTGTTCCGCTCCCAAGAGCGTTAGGGCGTCAGGCCGGACTTCGCCTCTTAACGTTTCGTAAATTATCGCAGGAAACCGCCCTACCCGGACGATCGGGCGCGCAGCGCCTAAAGCGTCATGGGCGCCATCGTCGCCCCGCCGTCGACGACGAGCGCCTGGCCGGTCGTCCAAGCGCCGGCCGGCGACGCCAAAAACACCGCCGCGCCGGCGACGTCGTCAGGCGCGCCGAAGCGGCGCAACGGCGTGCGCGTCTCGACGTCCCGCGTCACGGTTTCATCCGTCCAAAGCGCTTCCGCGAAAGCGGTCTTCACGATGCCGGGGCAAATCGCGTTCGCGCGGATCCCCGCGGGGCCGTACTCGACCGCCAGATTGCGCGCCACTTGGATCATCGCCGCTTTCGACACGCCGTAAGGCCCGATCGTCGCGGTCCCGACCCGACCGGCGATCGAGGCGACGAAGATCATCGCGCCGCCGCCGCGCGCGCGCATCGACGCCGCCGCGACATGCCCAAGGCGATGCGAGGCCTTGACGTTGCATGCGAAGATTTTATCGAACGCGGCGTCGTCGATCTCGGCCGACGGGCCGTAATGGGTGTTCACCGCAGCGTTGACCGCAAGGATGTCGATCCCGCCGAACGCCTTGACCGTTTTGTCGCAGAGCCGATCAAGTTGATCAGCATGCGAAATATTACACGCTAAAGGAATCGCCGCTTCGCGCGCCTCGACGTCGTTTATCGATTGGGCGATCGCCGCGCACGCGTCGAGGTTTCTGCTTGATATGACGACGCGCGCGCCATGTTGCGCCATGCGTCGGGCGATCGCTTCGCCGATCCCGCGTGAGGCGCCGGTGACAATCGCGGTCTTGTCGGTGAGATCGAACAGCTCGGTCACGCGGCGGGGACCTGCTGGCGCCGCGCGTCGGTCACCCGCCGGAAACCGCAGTCTCTTTGTCGTCCGCCTCGGCGTCGACGTCCGCATCGCCGGCGTCATTGGCCGCGGCCTCTTTTTCGGCGGCGGTCTTCCGCGGCGCGCGTTTCACTTTGCGTTTGCGGGGCTTGGCCTCGGCGTCGTCTTTGCCCGAGGCGTCGGCTTTGCCCGAGGCGTCGGCTTTGCCGGACGCATCGGCGTTGGTCGGCGCGTCGGCGGCGGGTTCGCCCGTACCGTCAGCCTCGCCGGCGTCCGACTTCTCGTCGCCCGTTTCCGGCGCAGGCGACGCGGCGGCCGGTTGGGGGTCGCCGCCCCGCTTGTCTCGGCGCGGTCCCTTTGCATTGCGGCCCCTGCCCTCGCCGAACGACTGTCCGGAGGCGTCGTCTCGACCGTTGGGGTCGCGGCCGTTCGGCTTGCCGCCGGCCTGACTGTTCCCCTGGCCGTTCGCTTGACCGTTTGCGGTCCGGCCGCGCCCCTCGTCGTCGAGGCCTGGTTGCGCGCCGTCCGGATCGGGGGCGTCGAACGCCGGCGCCGGCGTCGCGGCCGGCTGCATCGATTTGATGAGGCGGAAGTAATGTTCGGCGTGCTGTAAGTAGTTTTCCGCCTTGACGCGGTCGCCGGATGACGACGCGTCGCGCGCGAGGGTTTGATACTTGTCGTAGATCTGCATCGCCGTACCGCGGATGCGCACGTCCGGCCCGTTTGAATCAAGCGCCCGATTGGGATTAGGTCCGCCCTGGCGGCGACGCTGGTTTCGTCCCCGTTTCATTTATTCTCTCAACGTGTAGCTCGTGAAGGGTGTGGTTCTTTAAAAATCTGCGCCGCCCCTTGGGCGACGTGCTCCGGCGTCTTGCGATCCGTAGTCAGACCGTCTTCGCCATACTGTCGGTGCGCCCGCCCCACGGCGACCGAACGATGACGACGCGCTTGTCCCGATGAGCGCTCCGCGCTCGCGATCATTGGCTTATTGAACGAGGGCCAATACGGCGGCCTTAAGGCTCCGCCGTTCTTCAAGAGACAATAACGCGATCGCGGGGCATTTCAACGGTTTTTTCTATCACGCCCGTGGTCGATCTTTGCGTGGCGCGAAATCGAGGCAAATCACACGGTCGACGCCGGCGAGATCAGCCCGCATCGAGACCTCGGCCCCCGGCAAGTGCGCCCGCGCCAATGCGGTCGCCGCGCCGGCCTGTCCGTACCCCACCTCCACCAACGCCAAGCCGTCCGCCGCCAGAACGTCCGGTAGCGAAGCGACGATCCGCCGATAGGCGTCGAGCCCGTCCGGCCCGGCGAAGAGTGCGCGCGGATCTTCGTAATCGCGCACGTCCGGCGCAAGCGTCGGCTGATCCGCGTCGGGAATGTACGGCGGATTGGCGAGGATGACGTCGAACGGGGCCCCCACAGGCGCCGCCCAATCGCCGACCGCAATCGCCATGCGCCCCGCGAGCCCCAACGCACGCGCATTCTCGGCGGCGAGACGGGCCGCCCCCTCGCTGAGATCGACGCCGAGACCGTTCGCGTTCGGATAAGCGGCGAGCGTCGCCGCCAGCAATGCGCCCGAACCGACCCCGAGATCGAGAACGCACAACGCGCCGTCGCGATCCGGCCGCAACGCTTCGAGCGCGTCGATGAGCGTTTCGGAATCCGGTCGCGGCACGAGAACGCCCGGCCGCATCCGGAACGTCAGCCCGCGAAATTCTTTTTCGCCGACGATATACGCGACCGGTTCGGCGGCCGCCCGCCGCGCGACGCCCGCGAGCGTCCGCTCGCAGATTGCCGGGGGCGCCGGCGTGCGCGCTTCGGCGATGAGGGTCGCCGCGTCAAAGCCGGCGGCGTGGGCGACGAGTATGCGGGCGTCGAGCATCGGCGTCGCCGAACCGGGCAAGGCCCGCGCCGCGGCCCGGACGAGGTCATCGTACGTCGCGCCCGCCGACGGCGCGATCATGCGTCGCCTTCGGAGATCGCCGCCAACCGGTCCGTCTGGTCCTGCAAGATCAACGCGTCGACGACGTCGCCGAGACCGTCGCCGGCGACGATTTCGGACAGTTTGTACAGGGTCAAATTGATACGGTGGTCGGTCACGCGGCTCTGCGGATAATTGTAGGTCCGTATGCGTTCGGACCGGTCGCCTGAACCGACCATGCCCTTGCGGGCTTCGGCGCGTTCGGCCTCGGCGCGGGCGCGTTCGGCGTCGTAGAGCCGCGCGCGAAGAACCTTCATGGCTTTCGCGCGGTTCTTGTGTTGCGATTTTTCGTCTTGCTGGCTGACGACGATGCCGGTCGGCAAGTGCGTAATGCGCACCGCGGAATCGGTCGTGTTGACCGATTGGCCGCCCGGCCCCGACGCGCGAAAGACGTCGACGCGCAAATCCGCGTCGTTGATCTCAATGTCGACTTCCTCCGGTTCCGGAAGAACCGCGACCGTCGCGGCGGAGGTATGAACCCGGCCTTGGGTTTCCGTCTCCGGCACGCGTTGGACGCGGTGGACGCCGCTTTCAAATTTCAACCGCGCGAAGACGCCGTCGCCGGAAACGCCGGCCTGAATTTCTTTGTACCCCCCAAGCTCGGCTTCCGATTGAGACAGGACGTCGACGCGCCAGCCTTGGAGCTGCGCGTAGCGTTGGTACATGCGGAATAGATCGCCGGCGAAAATCGCCGCTTCGTCGCCGCCCGTGCCGGCGCGCACCTCGAGAATGACGCTGGAATCGTCGGCTTTGTCCTTCGGCAACAGCAACAACTGAACGGCGCGTTCAAGCTCGGGGACGCTTTCCATCAGCTCGGCGCGCTCGGCGCCGGCCATTTCCGCGATCTCAGGATCGTCCGACGCTTCTAATTCGCCGAGTTCGTCGACTTGCCGGCGGGCGTCGCGATATTCCTGGATCTTATCGACGACCCCTTTCAACTCGCCATGTTCTTTTGACAGCCGCACGATCTCGTCCGTCGCGCTGGCGGTCGCCATGTCGGCTTCGATCTTTTGAAATTTTGCGACGATGGCGTCGAGTTTTGCGTCGGGGAGTTTGGCGTCGGGCAGCATCTGTGTTCGGACTACCGTAAACAGCGGGTCCGACCGCGCCGTCGATGCGCGCCGGTTCCGCGTGCGAATTAGCGGCGACGGGCGTTATTCGGCGGCGACGCTTGCGGCTTTCTCGTCGGCCTCGATTTCTTCGGCGCGCTTTTCGACGAGATCGACGAGATGGTCGACGAGCGCCTCATTGTCGAGCCGATACGCGACGTCGCCGTCGAGATAAATCATGCCATGTTCTTTGCCGGCGCCGCCGCCGGTGAACCCGATATCGGTCTCGCGCGCTTCGCCCGGCCCGTTGACGACGCAGCCGATGACGGAAAGCGACATCGGCGTCGTCACGTGCGCGAGGCGCTCTTCGAGCTTCTCGACCGTCTTGATGACCTCAAAGCCCTGCCGCGCGCAGGAGGGGCACGAAATCACGTTGACGCCGCGGTGGCGCAAGCCCAACGATTTGAGGATGTCGTAGCCGACTTTAATTTCTTCAACCGGATCGGCCGACAGCGAAACGCGGATCGTGTCGCCGACGCCCGCCCACAGGAGCGAGCCGAGCCCGATGGCCGATTTGATCGACCCGGTCCGCGCCCCGCCGGCTTCGGTGACGCCGAGATGCAAGGGGCAATCGATCGCCTCGGCGAGCGCCTGATAGGCGGCCACGGTCAAGAACACGTCCGAGGCTTTCACTGAGATTTTGAATTCGTGGAAATCGTTGTCCTGGAGGATGCGCGCGTGGTCCAGCGCGCTTTCGACCATCGCTTCGGGACAGGGCTCGCCATACTTCTCCAGGAGGTGGCGTTCAAGCGAGCCGCCGTTGACGCCGATGCGCATGGCGCAGCCATAGTCCTTGGCCGCCTTGATGACTTCGCGCACCCGATCTTCGGACCCGATATTGCCGGGGTTGATGCGCAGGCACGCCGCGCCGGCCTGCGCCGCTTCGATGCCGCGTTTGTAGTGGAAATGGATGTCCGCGACGATCGGAACCGGCGAATGTTTGACGATCTCAGGCATCGCTGCGGTCGACTCAACGTCCGGGCACGACACGCGGACGATGTCGCCGCCCGCTTCCGCGATTTCGTTGACCTGGCGGATCGTCGCCTGCGCGTCGCTCGTGAGCGTGTTGGTCATCGACTGGACCGCAATCGGCGCGTCGCCGCCGACGGGCACGTCGCCGACCATGATTTGCCGGCATTTGCGGCGTTCAATGTCGCGCCACGGTCTTACGGACATGGGACGAGGCCTCCCGCTCGGGCGTTTCCGTCATGCAGCATGGGATGTGAGGTTTACTGTAGCGGGCCCGAAGTCAAGTCTTCAACGGGTTCGCATCGCCTTGACCGAGTCAGGCGGGCCGCTTGAACGTAAACGTATGGCGCATCTCGTACGCCGGCGTCGGCGCGCCGTCGACGGTCCGCGGCTTGAAGCGCCAACGCCGCACCGCGTTGAGCGAGGCGCGGCGGAAACACGCGTTCGAGGCTTCGACGATTCGTTCGGCGACGACGGTTCCGGCCGCGGTAATCGTGTAGCCGACGACGACGGTCTCCTCGGCTTCGGCCTCCGGCACGCAGGCGCGCGGGTAAATCGGCTCAAGCGTTTGCAAGGCTTTCGCATCGATCATGGCGGGCACGTCCGCGGGACGAAACGCCCCGAGATTGACGACCGTCGGGTCTTGCGCGTCGAAGCTCGTCGCGTCGAGCGTGCCGCGGGCCCCCACGAGGCGCGGACCGGCCGGGCTTTGCGATTGCATCGTGGGCAACCCGGGCGGGCCTGACGGCGGATCGCCGGCTTGGCGCGGCCGCGTAATCTCGTACGCGCACCAGATCATGAACGCGATGACGCCCAAAACGGCCAGGAACGAGAGCCGCGGGCGGGCGCGCGCTTCTTCGGCGACCGCCGGCGTCGCCGCGTCGGCGGCCCGCGTCAGATCGTCCGAGGGGCGCCCGCCGATATCGTCTCGGAACCGTTTGACGACGGCGTCGGCGTCGAGCCCGAGATGCTCGGCGTAAGTGCGCACAAAACCGACGGCGAAGGCGGCGGTCGGCAACGCGCCGACGTCGTTCGCCTCGATCGCGGCGATGAAATCCGGTCGGATGCGCGTGCGTTCGGCCACTTCGGCGACGCTTTCGCCGCCGGCCTCGCGGGCGGCAGAAAGATACGCGCCTGCGGTCCCGAACTCGTCGACGCCGACGTCGCCGCCCCGCAGGCGCATGCGCGCGTCCTGGAACCCGAAGACCTTTGCAGAACCGTTTTCAGACGCCACGCGTCGCCCTCAATGCTCGTCGCTTCAAAGCGTACCCAATTAGCCGCAATTTTCACACCATTCGCTAAGCCTGCGTTTATGCGGGCTCGCCCGAGAGGCGATTGTGCGGCCGGCCGAAGTTAATTGAGCGCCGCCCCGGACGCTTCGAGCGACGCGCGAAACGCCGGGCGGACGGGCCCTCCGGCCCCCCCGCCGGCCCCGTAGGCGGCCTCCAGCGCCGCGGAGATCGCTTCTAACGACACCGAGCGGACCATCCGGCGGAACGGCCCGACGGCAGTCGCCGGGATCGAAAACCGGCGCACCCCGACCGCCAAGAGCGCCGCGGCCGTCACCGTGTCGGCCACCTGTTCCCCGCAATAGGACACCGGCGCGCCGCCGGCGGCGGCTTCGTCGACGCAATGCTTAAGGAACGTTAAGAACCCTTCGTCGATCGGGTCGAACCGCCGCTGGGTCAAATCGGAGTCGCGATCGGCGGCGAAATAGAACTGCGCCAGATCGTTGCCGCCGATCGACAAAAAGTCGGCGTGCCGGGCGAGCGCGCGGGCGCGCCAGGCGGCGGCAGGCGTCTCGACCATGGCGCCGACGGCGATCTTGCGCGGCAGATCTTTGCCGTGCGCCTCGGCGAACGCGATTTCCTGGTCGATAAAGCCGCGCGCCGCTTCGAGTTCGCTCGGCAGCGTCACCATCGGGAACATCACATAGAGGTCGCGTCCCGCCGCGGCGGCGATCAGCGCGCGCAATTGCGGGCGCACGATGCCCGGCCGATCGACGGCCATGCGCAAGCCGCGCCACCCCATCGCCGGGTTCGCCTCCCGCCGGCGTTTCATATAGGCGGCGGACTTGTCCGCACCGAGATCGGCCGTGCGAAAGACGACGGGCCGGCCTTCGGCGCGCGCCAAGATATCACGGTAGAAGCGCTCTTGGTCGGAAACGCGCGGCAATTGCCGACCGATAAGGAATTGCAATTCGGTTCGAAAGAGCCCGACGCCCGCGGCGCCCGTCACCGCAAGATTGCGCATGTCGACCGCGAGCCCGGCGTTCATGTGGATTTCGACCTCGACGCCGTCTTGCGTGACCGCGGGCAGCCCCGCCTCGCGCGCGAAGGCGGCCTGGCGTTCGGAACGCAGCCCCTGCTGCTGGCGGTAGCTGTCGGCGATCTCCCGCGTCGGCCGCAAATGAACCACGCCCGTCTCGCCGTCGACGACCACCGCGTCGCCTTCGTCCGCCAGATCAAGCGCGTCGTCGACGGACGCGACGATCGGCACTTCAAGCGCCCGCGCGACGATAGCGACATGGGAGGTCGTCGACGCCTCGCTGAGGACGACGCCGCGAAGCCGATCGCGGTCATATTCCAAGAGTTCGGCCGGCCCCATCGTCCGTGCAATGACCACCGCGTCGCCCGGCAATTCCCGCGGCGCGTCGATGTCCTCGCCCGACAAGCGTCGCATCAGCCGGTTGGAAAGGTCTTCGAGATCCTGCACGCGTTCGCGCAGATACGCACTTTGGGCGCGCGCAAGCCGCGTGCGGTTCTCCGACTGGACCTGTTCGACCGCGGCTTCGGCGGTGAGCCCGGAGAACACCGCTGCGCGCAACCGGTCTTTCCATCCGCGATCGTAAGCAAAGAGGCGGTACGCCTCGAGGATCTCCAGAGACTCCCCGCCGAGCCCGCGGCCGGCGATCATTTGATCGACCGACTGGCGCAAATCGTCGAGGGCGCGCTCCAAACGCGCCGCCTCGCCGTGCGAATCCCGCGAGAAGACCCGGTGGCGCGCCGCCGGCGCCTCGCGGAAAACGGCTTTGCCGATGGCGATTCCCGGCGCGACGGAAACGCCCTCAAGGCGCTCGGCCCCGTGCAGCATCGCCTCGACGGCGGCGCTCTCTTCGCCCTCTAAGAGCTCGCCCGACGCGGTGATCTCCGCAAGCAGCGTCGCCACCGCCTGCACCGCTTCGACCTCTTCGTCCGTATACGTGCGCTTCTTGACGTTTTGAACGACGAGAACGCCGAGCGTTTTGCCGGAGCGAATCAGCGGGACGCCCAAAAACGACAACAGCTTTTCTTCACCGATATCGGGAAAGTACCGGAACGCGTCGTGGGAGGGCGCATCGTCGGTGACGAGCGGGGCCTGGCTTTGCGCGACGACGCCGACGAGCCCCTCGCCGACCGGCAGTTTCGTGACGTGCACGGCGTCGCGTTTGAGGCCCTCGGTGGAAAACAGCTCAAGATCGCTGTCGCGCCGCAAATAGATGGAACACACGTCGGCGACGACGTGCCCGGCGATGACCCGCGTCAAATGATCGAGGCGCTCTTGCGCGCTCGCCTCGGACGCGACGGCGTCGCGCATCGCGCGTAACAGGACGGTGATCCCGCGCGCGCCGTGTCCCCCGTGACGGGGCCTCGTTTTCTCAACGCTCATCGGCGCCTCACGCGACGTTGATTTTGCGGTCGAGGTCGTAGGCCGTGTGGAGCGCGCGCACGGCGAGCTCCGCATATTTCGAATCGATTAGGACGCTGATCTTTATTTCCGATGTCGAGATGTTGTGGATGTTGATGTTGTTCTCCGCAAGCGTACGAAACATCGTCGAGGCGACGCCCGTATGGCTTTTCATGCCGACGCCGATGACGCTGACTTTCGAAACGCCGCGCTCGCTCTTCAGGCTCTCATAGCCGAGTTCTTCTTGCGCGGCGAGGAGCACGTCTTCGGCGCGCGCGAGGTCCCCCTCGTTCATCGTGAACGAGATGTTCGCCGCGTCGCCCGTCCGTGACGGGCTTTGCACGATCATGTCGACGTTCACGCCGGCTTCGCCGACGATGTTGAAAATGCGCGCCGCGACGCCCGGCTTGTCGGGTACGGACAAAAGGCTGATTTTGGTTTCGTCATGGGCGAGCGTGACGGCGCTGACGATTTTGTGCTCCACGATTTCGTCCTCGTCGCAAATGATCGTGCCGGGCCCGGGGTCGCCGGGGTCGTTGAAACTCGACAATACGCGCAACGGGACGTTGTGCGCCATCGCCAATTCGACCGAACGCGTTTGCAGCACTTTCGCGCCGAGCGAGGCCATTTCCAGCATTTCCTCATACGAAAGTCGGGCCATGCGCCGCGCCGACTTCGTCAGGCGCGGGTCGGTCGTGTAAACGCCGTCGACGTCGGTGTAGATATCGCAGCGCGCGGCGCCGACGGCGGCCGCGAGCGCGACGGCGCTCGTATCGGAACCGCCGCGTCCGAGGGTCGAGATCCGCCCGTCGGGGCCGACGCCTTGAAACCCCGCGACGACCGCGATCTCGCCGGCGTCGATCGCCTCGCCGAGTTCCGCCGCATCGATCCCGCGGATGCGCGCGCGTCCGTGCGCGGCGTCGGTGCGCAACCCGATCTGCCACCCCTGCCAGGAGCGCGCCCGATAACCCGCCTTCTGCAGCGTCAACGCCAACAAGCCCGAACTCACCTGTTCGCCGCTGGAGACCACCGCGTCGTACTCCACGCCGCGCGCGTCGAGCGCCGGGTCGGGCGCGCCGACCGCGTCGCACAAGCCGACAAGACGGTTCGTTTCGCCCGCCATCGCCGACACCGTGACGACGACCGCTTTGCCGTCGTCGACTTCCCTCCGCACGAACCGCGCGACCGTCGCGATGCGATCGAGATCGGCAACGGAGGTGCCGCCGAACTTCATGACGATGCGGGACGGGTTGGCGGACATACGTAACGTCCCCCGCGTCGCGGATCGGCGCCGGGGCCGGTCTCCTTTGTTTCAGGCGCGGCCGTTTACGGTTTAAAGGGTCATGCGCCGCGTCGCCGCATGGCCGGCGGGCCGGCGCTCCCTATGTTCGAGGCGCTTGTAGTCACGGCGCCGCACGCGAGGCAAGGCGCGCCGCAGCGGAAAGGCCCCCCGATGACACACGCCGCCGTCAACGACGCGCAACGCGACAGCGCCGCCGGACGCACGACGATCGATCCCGAAGAAGTCGAGAAGTTCTCGAAAATCGCCGAAGAGTGGTGGGATCCGACAGGGAAATTCGCCCCGCTCCATCGGTTTAATCCGGTGCGCCTCGCCTACATTCGCGACGCCGCCATCGCCCATTTCGGGCGCGACGCGGAGGCGCGCGAGCCGCTTGCGGGCTTGCGCCTTTTGGACGTCGGCTGCGGCGGCGGCCTTGTATCGGAGCCGATGCGCCGGCTCGGCGCTACGGTCGTCGGGATCGACGCGTCCGAGCGCAACGTCAAAACGGCGACGACCCATGCGGCGGCCGCCGGCGTCGACGTCGATTATCGGGCCACCACGGTCGAAGACCTCGCCGCATCCGGCGAGCCGCCGTTCGACATCGTTCTCAACCTCGAAGCCGTCGAGCACGTCGCGGACCCGGACCTGTTTCTAAAGCGGTCGGCCGATCTTGTGCGGCCGGGCGGATTGATGGTCGTCGCGACGATCAACCGAACCCTGAAGGCGTTTGCGCTCGCCAAGGTCGGGGCGGAATACGTCTTGGGATGGCTGCCCCGCGGCACGCACGATCCGCGCAAATTCGTCAAACCGGACGAAATCACCGCCGCCCTGTCGCAAGCCGGCATGACCGAGAAACGCCGCGACGGCGTCTTCTTCAACCCGCTGAAATTCAAATGGGTGATGTCGAGCGACACGTCCGTGAATTTCATGATCACCGCGCAAAAACCGGACGCGTAACGCGCGGGCGTTCAGACGCTGAAGGCCAACCCCACGATCACCGCGTAAAGAACGAAGAGCCCCGCCGCTTGCGCGGCGGCGACGGCGGCGCGCGTGGCGGCGCGTTTGAAGGTCACCGCTTCGGCGACCTGCGCGACGGCTTCGGCGACCTGTTCGGAGATCGCGCCGGGCGTGTAGGTCGAGACCGCGATCAGCCCGCGCACGCGTTTGCCCGTCAGACGCTTCGAAGTCTCGCGATAAGCGCGTTCAAACGCGGCGGCCGCCGCGTATTCCGTGATGGCGGCGCGCACGTTGATCCCGTATTCGCGCATCAGCTGGACCGCGGTCGGCAGATACGGCGCGGCCCGCACCGCGTCGTGCCCCAGGAACGCGGCGAGAAGACCCGTCGCCACGATGCGAAACGTCATCTCCTCGTAAAGGCCCGCGCGAAACCCCGCGAACGCCGCCGCGACGAGCCCGGCCTTGACGACGACGCCCAAGGCGAAACCGACGAGCCGGGCGCGCAGGGCGCCGTCGATTTCCCGGTCAAGTTCCGCGATGGCGAGCGCTTTGGCGGCCTCGATCTCGGAAGCCAGGCGCTTCTCGATGGCCTTGTCGGCGATTTTGCGGCCGAACGCCGCCGCGCCGCCGACGGCCGACGCGGCGAGGAGAATGCGCCGAAGCACGCGAGCGCGGCGCTAGTTGAGGTTCTCAGGTTCGCCGTCGTCCGCGTCGGCGTCGGGCGCCGGCATGGCCGGTCCGGCGGCGCGGTCGGTTTTCGGCGCGGCCGGCAGGGGCGCGATCTCAACGCCCTCGTCGGCAAGCGCGCGCGCCTCCTCGCCGCTCGCCTCGCCGTAAATCCGCCGTTCGGGCGTTTCGCCATAATGAATCCGGCGCGCTTCTTCCGGGAAGGACGGGCCGACATAATCGAAGTTCTTTTCCACATAGGCGCGCGCGCGGCCGGCGGCGTCGCGGATCGCCTCGCGGATTTTCGCGAGCTTCTCGGCGCGTGCGGCGTCGTTGGCGGCGGGTCGGGCCGTCCGCGCCACAGCGGGCGCCATAATGGCCTTGCGCACCTCGGACGATCCGCAAACCGGGCAAGACAGACGGCCGTCGGCCGCCTGGGCGTCGAAATCGTCGGACGCGCGGAACCAGCCTTCGAACTCGTGGTTCGCGTCGCAGCGCAAAGTATATTTGATCATGACGTAATGATGGAGACTTCGTAGGCGGGATCAAGGGCGAGATTCGGGATCGCCGCACGCGCCCGCGCCGCGGCGGCAGGCTCAATGTCTGCAAAAATAAGGCCGGGGGCGTCGTCGTCCCGTTTTGAGAGCACATCGCCCCAGGGCGAAACGATCAGGCTGCGGCCGTAGGTTTCTCGGCCGTCTTCGTGCCGGCCGCCTTGCGCTGCGGCGATGACGAACGCCCCGTTTTCGATCGCCCGCGCCCGCAAGAGCGTCTCCCAATGGGCCTCACCTGTCGGTTTCGTAAAGGCGGCCGGCGCCAAGAGAACGTCCGCCCCGGTTCGCGCCATCGCACGATAATGGGCTGGAAAGCGCAAATCGTAGCAAATCGATAGGCCGAACGCGGCGAGCGGCGTGCGCGCCACGACGCTGCGTGTTCCGCCCCGGAAGACGGCGGACTCCCGCCAGCGCTCGCCGGTCGGCAAATCGACGTCGAACAGATGGATCTTGTCGTAGCGCGCGACGATCGCACCGGCCGGGTCGATCAGATAGGCCCGATTGGCGACCGCGCCGTCGTCCAAAAGAACCGCCAACGAGCCTAGATGGAGCCAGACGCCCAAGTCCCGCGCCAACGCCGCGAATCGATCGGCGTCGGCTTCGTTTGAGTCGGAGAGCGTTCGCCGCAACCGCTTGGACTCTTTATCCAAAACATTCGTCATCTCCGGCGTCGAGATAAACGTAGCGCCGGCGCCCGCCGCCTCGCGGATCAGCGCCTCGGCCGCATCGATGGTGCGCGCCCGATCGACGCCGCTGCGCATTTGGACGCAAGCGGCGCGGAAGGCCTCAGTCGGCATTGAGGAGCGGGTCGAGCTTGCCGGCCTTGTCGAGCGCGACGAGGTCGTCGCAGCCGCCGATGTGGGTCTCGCCGATAAAAATCTGCGGATACGTGCGCGCGCCGTTCGCCCGTTGGATCATTTCCGCTTTCTTGTCGCGATCAAAGGCGGCCGAGATCTCCGTCGCCTCGACGCCTTTTTTCTGCAAGAGCGACTTGGCGCGCACGCAATACGGGCACATGGGTTTGGTATAAATCGTCACCGGCTGCATCGCGCGCTCCTCAAGATCCGCTCGGACCGCCGTCATAGGGCGCGCCCGTCGCCGGCCGCAACCCGGGCGAGGACGAGCGCGTCGACCCGCGCCGCGCCGGCCCGCCGCGCAGCCCGCGCGCACGCCGACAGGGTCGCCCCCGTCGTGTAGACGTCGTCGATTAAAATGACATGCGCCCCCACGAGGTCGGCCTCACGTCCGGGTCGCACCGAAAAAGCGCCCTGCACGTTGCGCCGGCGCGCGTCGGCGGAAACCTGAGATTGCTGCGGCGGCGTCGCGCGCAGACGCTGCAGCGCCGTCGGCGCTTGCCCGGCCCCGGTCTCGCGCGCGACCGCCGCTGCAAGCAACGCGGCCTGGTTGAACCGCCGGTCCGCTAAGCGCCGAGGATGCAGCGGCACCGGCGCAAGGATCGATCCCGACGAGATGAGATCCCGGCCGGCCGCCGCCATCCAACGCCCCATCAGCGGGGCCAATTCGAGCCGATCGCGATACTTTAACGACGTGACGAGCTCGATCGCCTCGCCTTCGTAGGCAAGCGCGGCGCGGGTCGTCCCAACGGCCGGCGGATCGGCGGCGCACGCGCCGCAGACCGCGCCGGCGCCCGGATCGTAGGGGAACGGCACGGCGCACCGCGCGCAAAAAGGCGGCGTGACGAACCGCAACCGCGACCACGCGCGCGCGCTGATGGTGTGCGGTTCGTCGACCGCCGCATCCGTCAGCGGGCACAAAGGCGGCGCAAGGAGGCGCAGCGTGCGTTCCGCGGCCGCGCTGAGCCGGCGGCGCATAAGCGCGGAGAGCCGCGCGCCGCGGGGGCGCGTCGGCGCGGTCTCGTCGGTTTTCGTCGGGGCGCCCACGGGATTGCGGCCTTCGGCGTCAGCGAAACGCGATGGTAACACGTCGCGGCGCGTGGCACGTGCATTTCATGAGCGACGATCGCCCGCACGCCATCTTCGCGCCGCGCCTGCGCCGTTTGCGCCGGGCGCGCGCCGCCCGCCGCCCCGACGCCGAGCGCTTTTTGAACGCGCGTGTCATGGATGACGTTGTCGACCGGTTGGAGACGACGCAGCGCCGTTTCGACAACGCGCTTTTTGTCGGGGCCGACGGGTTTACGACGCGACTGACGGCGGCCGCGGACGTCGGCCGGATCGTCCATGTCGACCCCGAGCCCGCGCGCCTCGCCGGCGCGCCGGCCCCGTTGCGCGTCGCGGCCGAAGAAGACGCTTGGCCGTTCGCGCGGCGCTTCCACTTAATCGTGAGCATCCTGACCTTGCACGGCGCGAACGATCTCGTCGGCGCGTTGACGCAGATGCGCCGCAGTCTCGTGCCGGACGGCTTTTTTGTCGCCGCGCTCTTCGGCGAGGAGACCTTGAGCGCTTTGCGCGCCGCGTTGTTCGCCGCCGAAAGCGCGGCCTTCGGCGGGGCCTCGCCGCGGGTCGCGCCCTTCGCGGCGGTGCGCGATCTCGGCGGCGCGATGCAGCGGGCCGGCTTTGCGCTCCCTGTCGTCGATCTCGACACCGTTCGTGTACGGTACGATAATCCGTTGCGGTTGTTTGCTGATTTGCGCGCCATGGGCGAGACGTCGTTTCTCGCCAGCCGCGGGCGCCCCCTCACCCGCGCGATTATAGCGGACGCCGCGGCGCGTCTTGCCGCCAACCCCGACGGCGTGCGCTTCGACGTCATTTACTTGACGGGGTGGGCCCCGGCCGAGAGCCAACCCCAACCGTTGCGTCCCGGCAGCGGGAAAGTCTCGCTCGCCGACGCGCTGCGGGTCGATGTAGACGGCAGCGTGGGCGACGGCGACGGCCCCGATGGCGGTGGTGGCGGCGACGGGACCGGCAAAACCTGACGCGGCGTCTACGAGCCGTCGATGACGGAAAAGACCCAGTCGCGGATCGCGTCGTCGGACCAGTCAAGCCCGTCATAGCGCGCCGCGGGTTCATAGACCGCGCCGCTCGCGCGCGCACGGCCGCGATAGACCTTGAGCGGCACGGCGATTTTTCCGTGTCCGGACGGCAAGTCCTGCTGACGCACTTCCAGGTAATTGGTGTCCGAGAATGTCGGAAAGCCGATATGCGTCACGTCGCCGACGGCGAAGAGGCGATCCAAAAAGTCCAGGCACGCGCTGGCGCAGTCGCCGGGCGTCAATACGTAGACGTCGGCGCGGACCGGATTTAGCGGCGCAGGCGCAAGCGGCGTTTCCGGGTCCTCATCGGTTTCGCGATAGTATGCAGCGCCCGCGTCCACCGCGCCGGCGAGCCCGGCGATAATCGGCTCGACATAGTCTTCGACGAGATCGGTTTGCCCCTGTTCTTTCAGGATCGGCACGATGCGCTTCAAGTAAGCGAGGTTTGCCGGGCTTGCGCGCCAGTCGACCGCCGTCGACGACGGTTTGGGCCGCGCCCCCGCATAAACCACGCCCCAGAGCGCCTCGACAAAGTCGTCGCCCCACGCGCTCGACCCGCCGCCATTGCCGCGCACGTCGATGACGATCGCCTCGGCGTTGCGCACCGCGTCGCCGTCCTCGATCAACCGCTCGAACAGTTCCCGGAGCCTTTCTATTTCATCGGCGTCCGGACTAAAGTCGGGAAGCGTAATCCAATAGGTTCCGTCGCGGACTTTTCGCAGACGCGTTTCGTCCGGCCCCTCGCCGAACGCGGTCGCAACGCCTCGCTCGTAAAAATCGTCCGGCGTATCGCGCCAGTCTAGGGCTAAAAGCTTATACCCGCCCGACGGCAGCCGGAACGCGCAGACCGCCGGCGCGGGCGCGAAAGGGTTGCCCGTGTCGTGGAAAAGATGTCGCGCATTATGGACGCGGTAAGCGATTTGATCCGGCTTTGCCGGCGAGAACGCGAACACGCTTTCCTTCATGAGCGCGTCGCCGTCCCGCCCGTCGCAATCAAGGAGCGCGGCGCCCTTGAGGCCGCGTTCATCTGAGGCGGCGTCGGCGACCACATAGCCGAGGCCGGGCCGCCAGGCGACGATGAAGCCCGGCCATCGGCTCGTCGCGTCATCGAGATCGGGCGCGTAGACGGCGAAATGCCCGTCGCGAAAGTACGCCGTGTAACCCAGAAGAACGGCCGCATACCCGTCGGGACCGGAGACCGCCTCGGCGCGCTGGAGGGCCGCCGCCAGCGCTTCCTCGGCGATCGGCAGGAAATTGGGGTTCTCCGGGTCCACGGGGCCCGGATGGTTGTCCAGCATGATTTGGTGGGCCGACCGGACGTCCGACGCCGCGACCTTCGCCCAGTTTTCGTCGGCGCGCGCCTCGCCCGCCGCCAACACGCAGCCCGCCAACGCGCAGCCCGCCAACGCCCAAGCCGCCATCGCCCAAGCCGCCATCGCCCCCATGATCAAACGCATGCGCCGCCCCTTGGGTCGTACGAAAGGATCGTACCCAAGGGTAGGTGCGTCGTCGTAACGGTCAAGGCGCGGGGCGACTTGGGCGGTTTGCGCGGCGTTAACCTTGCGTTAGCGTAACAAAAATCGCGGCGGCGGGCCGTCGGTCCGACACGGCCCGCGCGAAGGGGACGAGACGATGGCGAAGGCGCGCGAGGGGCGGCGCCGGCCGACAGGGCCGATGGGGTGGATCATTCGCGTGTTCAACCGGTCGCGGGGGATCACGCGCATCCTTCTATCGGTGGTCATCGCGTTTTTGAGCCTGTTTTTCTTCGTTCAATTCTTGATGGCGCCGCTGACGTTCTTGGCGTTTTTGAACGATCTTTATCCCCTGCCGCCGACGCTTGAGAGCATCGCCCTTTGGTACGACGGCGAGGTCGCGCCGCGCATCACGTTCGTCTTCGACGCGTTTTTCGGGGCGTATTCGTCCGGCCTCGTCTTCGTCGAAGGCCAGCTTGAGCGCCTCATCAACAACGAGTTGGAAGGCTACGCGATCGGGCTGCGCTTCATCGACTGGGAGATCGGGATTCTCAGCGCCGCCGTCGCCCGGCTGCAGGCCTTGAGCGGCGACGTGAAGGTCTCTTTCTCCGCGTTCATCTCCCTGTCGATCTTGTCGCTCGGGCTCAATCCCGTCGTGCGCTTGCTCGTATCGTTTTTGCCGGGCGACGCGCGGCGCGACTTGGAGAACGGCGCGTCCGCCTTATCGGTCGCCGGCGTTCGGCTCGGCTTCAGCGAAGCCGATGCGAGCGCGTCCGAGCCCGCCGCCAAGCCGAAAAGCCGGCGCGAAGGGCTGATCGGCGCGCTCCTTCTCGTCGCCTGGCACCCGGCCTACATCGTCGTTTTCACGGTGTTGGCGTATTTTCTGGCCGTCGTTCTGCGCGCGCTCCTATCGAGCCTCCTGATCATTTTCGGGGCGGTGCTGATCAACCTCATCGCGTTGACCGGCGCGCTCGTCGTCGCGACGCCGATCGTCATCCACGTGTTGGCGCTGTACCAGGCGGTCGACCGCCGCCGCGTTCTGCCGGTGCGCTCGGCGATTTATTACCGCAACTTTTTGTTTCTGATCGCGCTCAATGTCGGGCTCGTCGTGGTTCTCGCGATCGTTTTGAACCGCTGGGCCGCGTGGATCGGCTGACGGCGCCTAGCGTTGGAAGTGGTCGTACCCGCCCGCCTCGACGGAGACCGGCGCACCGTTCGCGTCGATCAGCGTGACGGTAGAATGCGCGCCCGCGCACGGGCCCATCGCCCCGCACCGCGTGATCGCAACGCCCGTCGCCTCGGCCAACGCCGCGATGCGATCGCGCGCATGCGCAGGCGCGGCGAAGAGGATCTCGTAGTCGTCCCCGCCGGCGGCGAGCCGGGCGCGCGCCGCGGCGCGATCGTCCTGCGCCTCGACCCAGGCGCGCGCCGCGTCGGAAAGCGGGATCGCGTCCAGTCGGATCCGCGCGTCGAGCGGCGCGGCGGCGGCGCGCGTCAAATGTCCGCAATCGGCGAGGAGACCGTCCGACACGTCGAGCGCGGCGGTCGCAAGCCCGACGAGCCCCGCGCCGACCGCGAGCCGGGGTCGGGGCAGCCGGTAGCGGTCCGCGAGATACGCGTCATGCGCGCCGCCGACGGCTATCTCGCCCGCCAAAACGCGCAACCCCAGAAAGGCGTCGCCGATCGCGCCGGTCACGTAGAGATCGTCGCCCTCCGCCGCGCCGGCGCGGCGGACGATCCCCGTCTCGGGCGCGGCGCCGAAACACGTGATCGAGATCGTGAAGGGCGCGCCCTTCCGGCGATGGACGGTCGTGTCTCCGCCCCACAACGCCACGCCGAACGCGTCCTGGTCGGCGCGCAGCCCGCTTGCGAACGCCGCAATGTCGGCCGCCTCGACGCCGGCGGGCCACGCACAGCCGAGGAGATACCCCAAGGGCCGCGCGCCCTTCGCCGCCAAATCCGACAAATTGACCCGCAACGCTTTGCGCGCGACGACGCCGAGGGGGTCGTCGGCCCGAAAATGCACGCCCTCGATCAGAAGGTCCTTGGTGACGATACGCGCGTCCGCCGGCGTCTCGGCGACGTCGTCCAGCAAGGAGAACGCGCCCGGCGCGCCGTGCGTCAACGGGCGCAAATGCTCGGCGATGAGGTCGAATTCGCCGCCGCTCAACGCGCGTCGACTTCGTCCGGCCGGGCCGCTCGCGCCGCCCCGTCGAGGATCGCGTTGATGAACCGCGCTTCGTCGTCATCGAGAAATGCGTGCGCGACTTCGAGATACTCGTCGATGACGACGCGGAACGGCGTCTCCGGCATGGCGGTCAGCTCGTGGACGCCGGCGCGCAGGATCGCCCGGCTCGTCGCGTTGACCCGCTCCAAGCGCCAATTGGCCGACAGCCGCGCGGCGAGGAACCGATCGATCCGGTCCTGGCCGTCGACGACGCCGCGCACGAGCGCTTCGAAGTAATCGCCGTCGGCGTCGACGATGGCGACGCCGTCGAGGTCGCCGCCGAGGCGATGCGATTGGAACTCCAAGACCACCGTGTCGACGCCGGCGCCGGTCGCCTCAAGCTGATAGAGCGCCTGAACGGCGGCGAGCCGCGCCGCGCTCTTCGGGTGCGCCGGCGGCGTGCGCGCGCTTTCAGCGTTTTCTAGCGGTTCGGCGCTCACTGGCCCTCGCCTTCTTCCAACTCGCCCAACAACTGTTCGAAGTCTTTGGCTTCCCGGAAGTTCCGGTAGACCGACGCGTAGCGAACGTAAGCGACGTCGTCGAGCGCGGCGAGGCCCTCCATGACCAGTTGGCCGATTTGGGACGAGCGGACCTCGCCGTCGCCCATGGTCTCCAGCTGGCGCACGATGCCGGACACCATTTGCTCGATGCGCTCTTGTTCGACGTTGCGTTTGCGCAAGGCGATGTCGACGGACCGCAGGAGCTTTTGACGATCGAACGGCGTTTTGCGGCCGTTGCTCTTAATGACCGTGAGTTCGCGCAATTGAACGCGTTCGAACGTCGTAAATCGCCCGCCGCAAGCGCTGCACTCACGGCGACGACGAATAGACGCCCCGTCCTCGGCGGGCCGGGAGTCTTTGACTTGCGTGCTCTCGCTTCCGCAGAACGGACAGCGCATCGGTCGCCCTCATCGCGCGGTGCGCGCTCAGGCGTTCGTCGCCCCCTTTGCGCGCGTCAATAAATGGGGTGACGATCCGTAAGCGCTTTGACTTTTTCGCGGACGCGCGCTTCGACGCCGGCGTTGTCGCCGCCTTCGGCGAGCCCGTCCAGCACTTCCGCAATCCAAACGCCGACGTTGCGAAAATCGCTTTCGGCGAACCCCCGCGTCGTGCCCGCGGGCGAGCCAATGCGGATGCCGGACGTCACCGACGGCTTTTCCGGATCGAACGGCACGCCGTTTTTGTTGCACGTAATCCCGGCCCGCTCCAACGCCTCTTCGGCCGCATTGCCTTTTACGCCCTTCGGCCGCAGGTCGACGAGCGCGACGTGCGTGTCGGTTCCGCCGGAAACGACCGCGTAGCCGGCCTCGACGAGCGCGCCGGCCATGGCTTTGGCGTTGACGACGACGGCGCGCGCATAATCCGCAAATTCCGGCCGTAGGGCTTCGCCGAACGCGACGGCTTTGGCCGCGATCACGTGCATGAGCGGGCCGCCTTGCAGCCCCGGAAACAACGCCGATCGGAACTTCTTCGCGAGCGCCGGATCGTTCGTGAGGATCAGACCGCCTCGCGGACCCCGCAGCGTCTTATGCGTGGTCGTCGTCACGACGTCCGCGTAGTCTAACGGATTGGGGTAAACGCCGCCGGCGACGAGCCCGCTGAAATGCGCCATATCGACCATGAAATGGGCCCCGACGGCGTCGGCGATCGCGCGGAACCGCTTGAAATCGATGATGCGCGAATACGCGCTGCCGCCGGCGATCACGATTTTCGGCCGGACCCGACGGGCGAGGTCTTCGGCGGCGTCATAGTCGATCGTCTCATCGTCCCGACGCACGCCATAGTGGTGCGCTTCGAACCATTTGCCGGATTGGTTGGCCTTCGCGCCGTGCGTCAAATGCCCGCCCGCCGCGAGATCCAGGCCCATGAACGCGTCGCCCGGCTTCATCAACGCCATGAAGACGGCCTGGTTCGCCTGGCTGCCGGAGTGCGGCTGCACGATCGCTTCCTCGGCGGCGAACAGTCGCTTGGCGCGGTCGATCGCCAGATCTTCCGCGACGTCGACGAACGCACAACCGCCGTAATAGCGCTTGCCGGGATAGCCCTCGGCGTACTTGTTCGTCAGCACCGAGCCCTGCGCCTCAAGAACGGCCTTGGTGACGATGTTCTCTGA
>JBCCZS010000011.1:0-34477 GCA_039187035.1 Pseudomonadota bacterium
ACTTGCCGCTATTTGATCGTACAGTATCGCGTGAACGCACGCGTAACATCCTAGAATCGAGTTGCTTTCTTCTTTTGCGATCTTGGTGTGCGCCGCGCCCGGCTGCATGCGCCGCAAATCGCCGCGCCGTGCGTCCGTGACAGCGGTGTGACGGCCGGCTACCCTACCCGCCGCCGGGTAGGGATCGCTTTTGTCCAGAAACGTCACATGGCTCGTCGACGGGAAGCTCAAGCCGCCGCGCCCCACCGGCGTGCGCCTGCCGCGCGAGCTGATCCGCGACAAGGCGCGCGAGAAAAACGCGCGGCTCGTCGTCGTGCAAGCGCCGGCGGGCTACGGCAAAACCTCGGCGATGGCGGAAGGCTGGGAGCGGCTCAACCGCGACGGCGGGCGTGCGGCGTGGCTGTCCCTCGACGAACACGACGCCGACCCCCTTCAGTTTCTGTGCTATCTCATCGCCGCGACGACCGAGGTCGGCTGCGCCGTCGACTATGAGTTGCCCCCGCACCCGCAAGCGCTCGCCGGCTCGTCCTTGGAGTTCGTCACGACCGCGGTGCTCAAGGCGCTCTCGGGGGCGGCCGGGCCGACGCATATTTTCCTCGACGACTTTCACCGCGCCGAATGCGACGAGACCGCGCAAATCGTCCGGCGCCTCCTCAGCGATCTGCCCAAAACAACGCTGGTCATCTCATCGCGCGCCTATCCGCGCCATATCGGCGCCGCTGATTTGCGGGCCCGCGGCGGCCTCGTCGACGTCGCGCACGGCGCCCTGCAATTCTCCGCCGCCGAGGTCGACGCTTATCTCGGCGAATTGATCGACGCCGCGCACCGCGCCGACTATTGCGCAAAGCTCGCCGAACGCACCGAGGGGTGGCCGATCGCGCTGCAAGCGATCCGACAGCTGATCAAAAGCGGCCAGCCGGCCGATGCGGCCTTGACGCAAGCGTCCGGGCGCAGCGGCGTTCTCAGCGACTATTTTATCGAGCAGGTTTTCGACAAACTGCCCGAGACGCATCAACACATGTTGCTCCGTACGGCGATCTTTGAACGGGTCAACGGCGATCTTGCTGATTTTATTTGCGAGACGGGCGACGCCTGGGCGCTCCTGGACGAACTCGAGCGCAGCGACGTTTTCGTTCAAAGCCTTGATCCCGAACGCCAATGGTATCGCTACCACAAGCTGTTCGCAGAGTTCTTATTGGAGCGCGCGCGCCGCTCGCCCGCCGTCGACCGACGCCGAGACTCCGTGCGCGCTGCGCAGTGGTTCGGCCAAAAGGGGTTTCAAGCCGAAGCCTTCCAACATGCGCTCGCCTCGCAAGACGCGGGGCTGATCGCCGAAACCCTCGACGCGATCGGCGGCTGGCGACACGGCGTTCTCGGCAATCTCAAAGGCGTCGCGACCGCCCTCAGCTACTTGTCCGACGACAATCTCAAAGCGTATCCGCGCGTCTGGCTGGCCGAGATCTATCGCAAACTGAAGCTTGGCGAGTTTGAGGTCGCACACCAGGAGTTTCGCGCTCTACAGCGACAAATCGCCGGCACGGCCACGCCGAACGCGCTCTTACAAAATGAACTCGCTATCTTCAGTGGTCTGATCACGATCTATCGCGACGAGACCTCGCAGCTCGAGCAAAACCTCCAGCACCTGACGGACATGGTCGCAACGGCCGGACCCGACGATCATTTTCTGCATGCGACGCGGCTCAACTTGCTCTGCGGTCTTTATGCGCGGACGGCGCAATTCCAGCAGGCGGTGAACACGGGCGAGGCCTCCATTCACCATTACCGCCAAGTCGGATCGCTCTACGGCGAGAGCTTCATCTACTTTCACGAGGCGATCGTTTTCTATCGACAGGGCCGCCTGCGCGACGCCGTCGCCACGCTTGAGCAGGGGCTCGACATCGCCGCGTCGCATTTCGGTCCGGGCTCGGAGCTATACGCCGTCCTCGCAGCGCTCGCCGCAATGCTCGCCTACGACCTCAATGATCTGGCGAAAGCGCAAGCCTATCTCGACCAGGCGCTGCCGATGATCGAACAATGCGATTCATGGTGCGAGGTCTTCATCTTCGCGTATACCGCGGGGCTCGCGCTGGCCGCGTCAAAGGGGGACTTTACCGCGGTGAAAGACGTGCGCCGCCGCGCGCATTTCATGGCCGAACGCCGGCAATTGCCGCGGGTGGCCGCTTACGTGGACGCCTACGTCGCGTATCTCGACATCAGACACGGCTTTGACGACGCCGATAAGGGGCCGGACGACGGGGCGCTGGATAACCCGCCGGATACGGACATTATCGAGTTGGAAGCGTTGCCGCTCGCCTGCGTTTACGCGCGCAAGTTGATGCGCGCCGGCCGCAACGCCGAGGCCGCGCGCTATTTGACCGAGCGCGCCCGCGAGGCCGAAGGCCGCGACCTCATGCGCGCGTCGATTACGTTTTCGTTGGTCGCGTCGATCGCCTATCGCGAAGCGGGCGACATCAACGCCGCCGCCGAGCAATTCGACGTGGTCGTGCGCCGGTCGATGTTCGAAGACGTCAAACGGCCCATCATCGACGAAGGCCCCGTCGTCACCGCGCTCATCAACGACATTGAAAGCCTCGCCGTCCAGCAACGCAGCAATCGGCTGCGCGATCGGTTCGTCGCCGAGCTGATGACGGAGATCAGCGCCGAGCGTCGGCCGAACGCCGACGCGCCGAGCGTTTTAAGCCCCCGCGAAAAAGACGTCTTGCGCAACCTCATTCAGGGCCGCACGAATCGGGAAATCGCCCAGGCGGTGGACGCGTCCCAGAACACGGTGAAATTTCACCTCAAAAACATCTACCAGAAGCTCGGCGTCAGCTCGCGCGAAGAGGCCGTGCGTCTTTCCCTCCGCAATCGAATAATCTGACCGCCGATCGCGCGACGCGGGAACATGCGGGGTCGCGTCGGCCGCACCTACCCGCTCGGGGCGCCCACCCTACCCGGCGTAGGTGTTCTGCCGCCTTGGCGCGCTCGATAGCGTTTACAAAAGCGTTAACTAGCGGGCGATTGAAGAATGCGCATCGGCGTGGACGTCGGCGGGACGAATACGGACGCCGTCCTCATGGACGGCGAGACGGTCGTCGCGTCGACGAAAAAACCGACGACGCCGAACGTGGGCGACGGCATCGTCGACGCGATTTCGACGGTCATCGACAGCGCCCGCATCGCCGTCGACAAAATCGCGATCGTCTCGATCGGCACGACCCATTTCACCAACGCCTTCGTGCAGCGACGCGGCCTCGATGCGGTCGGCGCCATCCGCATCGGACTGCCGGCCGCGAAGGCGTTGCCGCCCTACGCCGGCTGGCCGGCCGCGATCCGCGAGGCGGTCGGCGGCCAATCGGTGATGGTGCGCGGCGGTCATCAATGCGACGGGCGGGAAACCGCGCCGCTCGACGAGATCGCGATCGCGCGCGCCGCGACGCGCTTTCGAAAGAGCGGCCTTACATCGATCGCGATTTCGGCCGTGTTCGCGCCCGTCAACCGCTCGATGGAAGAACGCGCCGCGGAGATCGTCCGCAACGAGGCGCCGGACGCCGCCGTCACCTTGTCGTCGATGATCGGGCGCGTCGGGCTGTTGGAGCGGGAAAACGCGGGGATCATGAATGCAAGCCTCGCCTCGCTCGCGCGCGCGACGATCGGCGGGTTTCGCGAGGCGCTCGAAAAACTCGGCGTGAACGCGCCGTTTTATATCTCGCAGAACGACGGCACCCTGATGAGCGCGGCGTTCGTCGAGCAATACCCGGTGCTCACGTTCGCTTCCGGGCCCACAAACAGCATGCGCGGCGCGGCTTATCTCTTGGCGCTGGACGACGCGCTCGTCGCCGATATCGGCGGCACCACGACCGACGTCGGCGCCCTGCACAAAGGCTTTCCGCGCGAATCGTCGACCGTCGTCGATATCGGCGGCGTCCGGACGAATTTTCGGATGCCGGACGTCTTCGCGATCGGGCTTGGCGGCGGCAGCCTCGTCACGGCGGATGACGGGCGCGTCAAGATCGGCCCGCAATCGGTCGGCTACCGGATTACCGAAGACGCGCTCGTCTTCGGCGGGACGACGACGACGGCGACCGACATCGCGGTGGCCGCCGGCTACGCCGACATCGGCGACGCCGAGCGCGTCAAACACCTTGACGACGCGTTCGTTGCGCGCGCCGTCGACGAAATTCACCGCCTGATCGAGGACGGGGTCGACCGGATGAAGACCGACGCGGCCGATCGGCCGCTCGTCCTCGTCGGCGGCGGCGCGATTTTGGTCGATCGGCCGCTGAAAGGCGTGAGCGCGGTCTACACGGACGAAAGCGCCGGCGTCGCGAACGCCATCGGCGCCTCGATCGCGCAGGTCGGCGGCGAGGTCGACAAAGTCTATTCCTACGAGGCCGTCGGCCGCGACAAGGCGATCGAACAGGCGGTCGCGGAGGCGTCGGCGAACGCGGCGGCCGCGGGTGCGGCGGCGCAAACCGTCAAGGTGACGGATCTGGAAGAACTCCCGCTCGCTTACATGCCGGGCGGCGCGGTGCGGCTGCGCGTCAAAGTCGCCGGCGATTTGGCGGCCTGAGGCTCATGGCGCAATACGAAACACGGCATACGGATCGGACGCTTTCTGCTGGCGCGATGACGTTCAGCGGCGACGACCTGGAGGATTTCGCGCGCGGCGCGGCGTTCCTGGGTGCGGGCGGCGGCGGCGATCCTTATATCGGCCGGTTGAGGGCCGAGGCCGCGATCGCCGAATTCGGCCAGCCGAAAATCATCGGCGTCGACGCCCTCGCCGACGACGCGCTCGTCGCCATGGTGGCGATGTTGGGCGCGCCGACGGTCTTGGTCGAAAAAGGCATCGCGGGCGAGGACATCGACCTCGCCGCGACGCGCCTCGCTGAGCGTATCGGGCGCCCGATCGACGCGCTCATCCCCGCCGAGATCGGCGGCGTCAATTCGACTCTGCCCATTGTTGCGGCCGCCCGCCTGGGCCTGCCGCTCGTCAATGCGGACGGTATGGGCCGCGCCTTCCCGGGAATCCATATGACCGTCATGAACTTCGAAGGCGTTTCCGCAACGCCCTTCGTCGTCGTCGACGAGCATTTAAACACCTGCATTATCGAAACCGACGACGCGCAAAAAGCCGAGGAATTCGTCCGGTCCGTGGCCGTGCAAATGGGCATGAGCTGCGTGTGTTCCGGCTACGCCATGACCGGCGCGGAAGTGAAACGCGCGACGGTGGCGAACACGATGACCGCGGCGCTCGAACTCGGCCGCGCCATCGTCGACGGGCGCCGGACCGGCGACCCGGCGCAGGCGATCGTCGACTATTTGCGATCGTCGCCGATCTACGGCGAGGCGCGCTCGTTGTTCCGGGGCAAGATCGTCGATCTGCAGCGCGAGACGACGCGCGGCTTCTCGATCGGCTCCTGCACCCTCGCCGCGTTCGACGACGATACGGTTCGCATGGACATCAAATTCCAAAACGAGCACCTGATCGCGACGCAAGGCGAGACGGTGCGCGCCGTCGCCCCCGACTTGATCAGCCTCGTCGACGCGGAAAACGCCGAACCCGTGCCCGTCGAGGCGATGCGGTACGGGCAACGCGTCGACGTAATCGCCGTCTTGGCGCCGCGGGCGTTGCGTACGCCGGCGGCGTTAGACGCCGTCAGCCCACGGTGTTTCGGACTAGACCACGACTACACGCCGCTCGACGCCTTGCCGGCGTCGACGAACTTTTGACGAGAAAGGAGTGCACGCCATGCCTTGGGAGGGGAAATTGAAACCAAGCGCTGTTCGAAAGCTTTTACTGTCCGCAACGAGCCTTGTCGGGCTCGGAACGGTCAACGCCCTGCAACCCGCCCTCGCCCAGACGTCGGCCGACAGCGAGGAGCCGACGGACGAGATCATCGTCACCGCGCGGGGCCGCGAGGAAAGCCTCCAGGACATTCCTGAATCCATCATCGCGTTGGACGCCGACGATATCGAAGCTCGGGGGATCTTCGACATCGAGGGCATCGTGAACCAGACGCCGAACTTCTTCGTGCGGGAAACCTTCCGCGCGGGCGTCACGTTTTTCACGATCCGCGGCATCTCCACCGGCCAACAGGGCTGGGCGCCGATTACGCAAGTCGTCGACGGGGTGAAGACCGCGACGCTCGACGCGTTCAATCAGGGCGCGCTCATCGACATTGAGCGCGTCGAGGTTCTCAAAGGGCCGCAAGGCGGCCTTTACGGCGCGGGCGCCATCGCCGGCGCGATCAACATCGTCACGCAACAGCCGACGGACGAGTTCACCGGCCAGGTAATCGGTTCGTACGGGAACGGCGACGATTTTCAGTTTCGCGGCACCCTCTCCGGGCCGCTCATCGAAGATCTCTTGAAGTTCAAAATCTCCGGGTATCTGCGCGACCGCGGCGGCCTTGTCGAAACGATCCAAGGCGAGCCCGTAGACTTTGAAGACCAGGCGACGGTGAAGGCCCGGTTTATTTTGACGCCGGCGGATTGGATGACGGCGGATTTCCGCTTTGCGTACACCGAGATCGACGCCGGTGCGGCGCAACAGGCGCGCTTCACCTCGCCGGACCAAGTCAATGATTTCTCGCGCGCCCTCGATCCCTCGCGCGGCATCATCGGCAACGAGGAACGCGAAATTCTCGATTACTCCGCGAAGTTCGATTTCGATTTGAACTTCGCGACGTTGACGTCGACGACCGGTTATCTCGAACTCGAACAAGACCTTTTCGGGAGCGTCTCGTGGACCGCGCCGCCAGCCCTCGGCGAAGCGCCTATTCCGGCTCTTTTCGGACCGATCTTCGGACCGAACGCGTTGCCGGCGACCGACCCCGGCGCGTTCGGCGCGCCCTTCGACCAGATCCAGGATCTGTTCGACGATTTCGACATATTCACCCAGGACGTGCGCCTCGTGTCGCGATCCGATCAACGCCTGCGTTGGCTCGCCGGTTTTGAGTACATTAATCGCAATGCGGACCAGAGCCTCGGCGTCGGTTTGCGGCTCGGGCCCGAGGGCGACACCGACGTCCTCCTCTTGAACCAACTCGACGAAAAAGAAGACCGAATTTGGGGCATTTTCGGCCAGCTCCAATATGACGTCACGGACCGGTTCGAAATCACCTTCGCGGCCCGCTACGACGAAAACAATTTCGACACCGAACAACGCGACGGCGCGACCCTCGCGCTGATCCAGCAAGTCGATACGAACGGGAACCTCGTTAATCGGCTCGAAGAGACCGACAACGGCTTCCAGCCGAAAGTGACGCTGGCTTACGACATCAGCGACGCGTTGAAGACCTACTTCACCTATGCGCGCGGCTTCCGCTTCGGCTTCTTCAACACCGGCAACCTGACGCAGGAAGAAACGACGGACAATTTCGAGCTCGGCTTCCGCAGCACGCTGGCGGACGGCACGCTCGATTTGAACGGGTCCGTCTTCTATATCGACTATTCCGACCAGCAATTCACGTTCGTCATCCCGGCACCGCCCTTCCGCCAAACGTCGAACGTTCCTAGTACGGACATTATCGGCGTCGAGATGGATTTCTTGTGGCGCCCGACCGACGTCTTTTCGTTCAACGGCAGCGTCGGCTTCCTGGACGCCGAACGCGAAGGCGGCGGCGAGGTTCCCGTCACGCCGAGGTGGACGGCGAATTTGGGCGGGCAGTTCTCGCAGCCGCTCACCCCGTCGCTCGAAGCGATCGGCCGTGTGGATTGGCGCTACCAGGGCGCGCATATCGGCGTCGACGGGACCAACACCGTCTACGACATCAACGCGGTCAACTTGGTCGACCTGCGCGCCGGCGTCGAATCGGACAATTGGCGCCTTGTCGGCTTCGCCCGAAACCTCGCGAACGAGCGCTTCGCGATCGACCCGAATAATTTCGGCGGCTTCTTTATTCGGGACTTCAACGATCCGCGCACGTACGGCGTTGAGCTAACTCTGCGCTTTTGACGGCGCGCGCGGACGGCGCGGCGGGCGATCCCTCCCGTTGATCGCCGCGCCGTCCGCCGGCCGTTAAGGCCCGTGACCGCCCGAGGCGAGGCCCCTATGCGACGACTGCAGGTGTTCTGACGTGTTCGCGGACAACCACGCGCACGAGGCGGTGCCGGCGGACGAGGCCGTCTCAGGCGTTCGGATCGCTCAGATTTACATCGGCGTCGCCATTACGTTGCCGGCGTTTTTGGTCGGCGCTGAAATTTTCGCCGATCTGGGGCTAGTCGGCGGCGTCGCCGCCCTCGCCCTTTCCGGCGCCGCGCTCGTCGTCCTCTCCTCCCTGACGATGCGCGTCGGCGCCGGATCGCGGCGGTCGACCTACGCGATCGTCGAAACCGTTTTCGGCCGCGACGTCGCCTTCGCAATCAACGTCCTTCTCGCCTTATGCCTGCTCGGTTGGTTCGCCGTGACGGTGTCGCTCTTCGGTGCGGCGTTGAGCGGCGCGATCGCCAGCGTCGGTCTGCCCGCGCCGCCCGCCTGGTCGTTGGAGCTGGTCGGGGGCGCCCTGATGATCGGCGCGACGCTTTTCGGCTTTCAACTGATCGACCGATTGAGCCGCATCGCCGTGCCGCTTCTGGGCGTCGTGCTCGCGGCGGCGTTTTTCAAAGTCTCCGGCGGGGCGGGCGATCGGTTTTCGGTCACGGGGGCGGAGCCGACCTCCCTGGCCGACATCGCGCGCGGCGTCTCCGTTCTCGTCGGGGCCTTTATGGTCGGCGTCGTCATCGCGCCGGATATCGCGCGGTTCGCGCAGTCGGCCCGGTCAGGCGTCGTCGCGAGCGTCTTGAGCTACGGCGCCGGCACGCAGCTCGTGCTGTTCGCGGCCGGGTCGCTTGTTTTGATGACCGGGGAGAAAGACTTCGTCGCCAATCTGACGGCGGTCGGTTTCGGCTGGCCCGCGCTCTTCGTCGTCGTGTTCGCGACGATTACGACGAACGTCAACAATCTGTACTCGGCCTCGCTCGGCTTTGCGAAGGCCTTCCCCAAACGGCGCGACCACGAAGTAACGGCGGCGGCCGGCGTTATCGGCGTTGCGTTGGCGCTCGCCGGTGTGGAAAAAGCGTTCATTCCGTTCCTCATTTTTTTGGGCGTCGTCACCCCGCCGATCGCCGGCGTTTACGTCGCGGATTATTTCGTCGTGCGACGCGCGTTCGACGCGCCGTCGCCCGCGCGCATCAACATGACGGCCGGCGCCGCCTGGCTCGCCGGCTCAGCCGTCGCGCTCGCCGCAACGAACGGCGTTTTCACGGTGACCGGCGCCGCCGCGCTCGACGCGCTATTGGTCAGCGCCGTCGTCTATATCGCGGCGACGAAGATTTTCGTGCTGATGAAAACGCGCGGATGGCGCGCGAACGACGGCGGGATATAGGGACCCAACGCGGCATGCACGCTCGCATCGACACCGAACTCGGCCCCGTCGTTTTCCGCTTGGAGACGCGCGCCGCGCCGCGAACATGCGCGTATATGGCCGAAATCGTCGCGTCCGGCGCCTGGGACGGCGCAAGCTTCTTCCGGATCGTCGCCGCCGACAACGCGCAATGGCGCAAAGAAACGCCGATCGAACTCGTCCAAGGGGGCTTGCGCGACACTGATCCGCAACCTGTCGCGCCGGTCGACCACGAAGGCACGGACGTCACCGGCCTGACGCACCGTCGCGGGACGGTTTCCGCGGCGCGCTACGGCCCTAAAGAAACCTACGGGAGTTTTTTCATCTGTATGCGCGACGAGCCGGCGCTGGACTGCGGCGGCGCGCGCCATCCGGACGGGCGCGGCTTCGCCGCCTTCGGACAGGTCGCCGACGGCTTCAACGTCGTTCAATCGATTTTCAATCGCCGCAGCGGGACCGAATTCGTCGAACGCCCGGTGCGCATAATAAGCGCGTGTCTCGTCGCGCACGAGGCCGACGCAAACCCAAGTGACGGGAGATCCATAGCGACATGATCAGAGCGGCATCCGACGTCGGCGGCACGTTTACGTATTTGGTCTACATTCACGTCGACGACGCGACCGGCGCAATCCGCGACGTCGCGTCCGCCAAAGCGCACACGACCCCGCCGAACTTCGAACAAGGCGTCTTGGACTCGTTCCGAAAGGCCGACATTGCGTTGTCGGATGTCGCCGCGTTCGCCCACGGCACAACCGTGGTCATCAACGCGTTGACCGAACGCAAAGGCGCCAAGACGGGCCTCATCACGACGCAAGGGTTTCGCGACATTCTCGAAATCGGCCGCGGCAACCGTCCGGATTTTTACAATCTGCGTTACCGCAAACCCGAGCCGTTCGTGCCCCGCTATCGGCGCCGAGAGATCGCCGAGCGTATGACCTATCAAGGCGAGGTCCTGACGCCGGTCGACCTCGACGCGCTCGCCGCCGTCATCGAGGATTTCAAAGCCGACGGCGTCGAAGCGGTCGCGATCGCCTTTCTCCACGCCTACGCCAATCCGGCCCATGAGGTCGCCGCCGCTGAAACGGTTAAGCGTCTGTGGCCGGACGTTTCGGTCGTCGCCTCGCACGAGATTTCGCGAGAGTGGCGCGAATATGAGCGCACCAATACGGCCGCAGTATGCGCCTACGTGCAACCGCTGACGGACGCCTATCTCACCGATATGGAGACGCGATTCTCCGATGACGGATTTGCCGGGCCGTTCTACGTGATGCAGTCGAACGGCGGCGTCTACACGATCGCCCGCACCAAACGCACGCCGATTTCCATCGTCGAATCCGGGCCGGCAAGCGGCGTTCTCGGCGCCGCGGCCCTCGGTCGGTTTCTCGGCCTTGAAGACGTCATCGCCTTCGACATCGGCGGCACGACGGCGAAATACTCGCTCATCGATAAGGGCGAGGTCTCGGTGACGAGCCGCTACATGATCGAGCAGGACGCCCGATCGGCGGGCTATCCGATCATGACGCCCGTCGTCGACATCGTCGAAATCGGCAATGGCGGCGGTTCGATCGGATGGGTCGACAAGCACCGCAAATTGCATGTCGGCCCGCAGAGCGCCGGCGCCGCACCGGGCCCCGTCGCCTACGGCCAAGGCGGGACCGAACCGACGACGACCGACGCCAACCTTCTCTTAAGACGGATCAATCCGGACTACTTCATCGGCGGAGAGGTCGCCGCCGACATGAGCGCCGTCGAAGCAGCGTTTGAGCGCCTCGGCGCGCCGTTGGGCCTTTCCGCGGTTGAAGCCGCCCGCGGCGTCGTCCGCATTGCGAACAATAATATGATCAACGCGCTCAAGCTCGTGTCGATCAACCGCGGCTACGATCCGCGGGACTTTACGCTCGTCGCCTTCGGCGGCGGCGGGGCCATGCACGCGGCCGCCTTGGCGAGCGCGTTGCACATCCCGCGCGTCGTCATTCCGGCGCATTCGGCGGTTTTTTCCGCATGGGGCATGTTGATGTCCGATCTGCGGCGCGATTTCGTGCGCACCAAACCCGGCGTTGTCGACGCTTCGTCCGCCGCAACCGTTCACGCGACCTTTGCGGAAATGGAGGCCGAGGCGATCGCGTCGTACCGCGCCGAGCAAATCGATCCCGCGCGCGTGCGCGTCCAACGCTATGCGGACATGCGATACGCCGGACAGGAGCATGCGGTGCGCGTGCCGGTCGACGCAGCGGGCGCGCAAGCCGAAACGCTCGTCGAAGCCTTCAAGGCGCTCTACGAGAAAGAGTACACCTACCGGCTCGAAAGCCCCGTCGAAATCGTCAGCTACTATGTGGTCGCCTATGCGGCGATTGAACGGGCGGAACCGGCGCCGCTCGATCTTGAAGGGTTCGCCGACGGCGCGCGCAAAGGACGACGCACGGTCGACTTCGACGAGGCGGGACTTCACGACACGGACATTTACGATCGCGCCGGCCTCGGGCGCGGCGCACGGTTCACAGGGCCGGCCGTTATCGAAGAACCGGGCGCGACCACCGTCGTCCCGCCCGGCCGCGCCGTCGCCGTGGACGATTACGGCAATATCCACATAACCAACGCTTAGGAGCGCGCCATGTCGACCGCGACCGAACGCCCCGCCGCTTTTGATCCAATTACGATCGAAATTATCCAAAGCGCGCTCACCGCGATCACGGATGAAATGTTCGCCACCATGCGCCGAACGGCGATGAGCCCGATCATCTATGAGGTGTTGGACTTCGGCGTCGCGCTGTTCGACGCGGAGGGCGAGCTCGCAAGTTCAGGCGCCGGCATCCCGGCTTTCGTCGGCATGCTGCAACCGGGCGTAAAGACGGTCGTTGAGAAATACGGCGCAAGCGGCGACATCAATGACGGCGACGTCTTTATGCTGAACATCCCGCAGCGCGGCGGCGTCAGCCATTTGAACGACGTCGTATTGATCTTGCCGGTTTTCGTCGGCGGCGCGCGCCTCGGCTGGCTTGCGAACAAAGCGCACTGGGTCGACCTCGGCGGCGCCTTCCCCGGCGGGATCAGCCCCGATGCGACCGAACTTCACCAGGAGGGGCTGCAGCTCCCGTGCGTCAAAATCGTGTCGGCGGGCGAGACCAACCGCACGGCGCTGGAGATCATCCTCGCGAATTCGCGCCTGCCCCAGACGACCGAAGGCGACTTCTGGGCGGGGGTCTCCTCGCTGCGCGCCGGCGCAAAGCGGTTCGTCGAAATCGCAGAGAAATACGGCGCCGACGCGGTACGTTTCGCGATCGCCGACTATATCCGATTGGGCGAAGCGATCTCCCGAGACGCGATGGCGTCGTTGCCCAAGGGCGTGTTCCGTTCCGAAGAAACGATGGACGACGGGCGCAAGCTGCAGGCGGCGATCACCGTCACCGACGATGCATTCCACGTCGATCTGACCGGCAACCCGCCGCAGAGCGCGGGCTCGTTGAATTCGTCCTACGATGCGAGTTTCGTCGCCTGCCAGATGGTTTTCAAAGCGATCACCAGCCCGGAAACGTTCGGCAATGCCGGTAGTTTTCGACCGATCGTTCTGCAAACGGACAAGGCGTCAATTTTCGATGCGGACTATCCGGCCGCGATGAGCATCTACTACGAGACGGGCATGCTGCTGTTCGATCTTCTGTGGAAAGCGCTCGCGCCCGCCATGCCGGACCGATTGCCCGCCGGCCATTACGGCTCGATTTGCGGAACGTTTCTCGGCGGGCCGCACCCGCAAACCGGCGCCCAACAAGGCATCATCGAGCCGCAACTCGGCGGCTGGGGCGCGGCGCGCGGCGCCGACGGCGTCAACGCGCTCTATACCGGATATCACGGCGAGACCTACAACATGCCGGTCGAGGTGAGCGAGCAGCGCAACGGCGTGCGCGTCGACCGCCTCGCGCTCAACGTCGTCGACGGCGGGGAGGGGGAACATGTCGGCGGCAAAGGCGTGTGCCTCGATTACCGCATCTTGTCCGACAATTGGTGGCTGACGGTCGCTTACGTTCGCTCCGAGCACGGACCGTGGGGGCTCGACGGCGGCAAGAACGGCAGCACGAATTACGTCGAGCTTGCGCGCGCGAACGGCGAGACGTCGCGCTTTGCTTCCTGTACGGCGTTGACGCTCAACGAAGGCGATACGGTCAAAGTCTATACGGCGACCGGCGGCGGTTTCGGCGACCCGAAAAAGCGTCCGCGAGAGGCCGTCCTCGACGACGTCAAGAACGGTTACGTTTCACGGGCGCGCGCGGCCGCCGTTTACGGCGTGGACGGTTGATCGGGATGACCGCACGCCGCGCCCTAGACCGACACGCGATTGCCGATCGGCGCGGGCCCGTCAAACAGGCCGAATTCCGTCAACTCGTCTTCCGGCGGCGGCGCGCAGCTTCCCGCCCGGCTGGGACGCCAACCGAAGAGCTTTTTGGCGTGCGCCAGTTCCTCGGCCATTTTGAGGGCCGCGCAAATCGGGTCGATGACCGGTACGCCAAGCTCGCGCTGAACATCCTCGAACAAACCGAAATTGCACGTGCACCCGAGGAGAAGCGCTTCGGCCCCGTCTTCCTCGATCGCCTTTTTGCCGACCTCAATGATGCGGCTGATCGTGTAGTCGCAGTCCTTTTGGAGATCGTTGACGCGAATATCGACCGAACGCATCGACGCCAGCTTGTCGCTATACCCGTAGGTCCGTACCCGTTCGGTCATTTGTTCGATCCACTTATGCTGACCGACGATGACCGAAAATCGGTTGGCGAGATTGGCGGCGATCTGTACGCTCGCTTGGCAGGGCGCGACGACGACCGCTTCGCCGGAAATCTCGCGCGCGTCTTCGAGCGCGGGATCGTAGAAACAGCCGATGACCACGGCGTCGTAACCTTGAACCGCCGCCTCGCGTGCGGCGCGCACCGTGTCCCCCACGATCAACGCCTCGTAGGTGCGATACTCAAGATGCGTCGGCGTCGCCGCCATACGGAACGATACAACGTCAACGGACGTTCCCGCCCGCTTGATGCTCTTTATGTAATCGGCCATCGGCGCGTCATAGGCGTCAAAGCCGAGCGGATTGATCCACATCAGCTTGACGTCGGCGGCCTCGTTCGCTGCGCTCATAACACCTCCGGAGAATGGCTTGTGTAAGCCATAGAGGCATAGGATACCTGTACTGTAAACAATAACTGCTTTGAATTACTGCATAGATTGGCGGCCTTGACGCCGGCTGCTTTACAGCCGGCGCCGAGGCGTTTTATTGCAAGAGCGACGCGGGGCCGCCGCTGCGATTAGTCGAACAGGGCGCGTCCGATGAGCGACGGGCGCAACTGGAAGCCCAAATATACGTAACGCCCGATGATCTGATTGATCTGTGTGGTGCCGTCGGTCTCAAGGCCCGTCGTTTGGTTGGCCGTGAAGTTCTCTGCAAAGAGGATCGGCTCGGCGTTCGTCAGATTGTTGATCCCCGCGAAGAGTTCGAACTCCTCATTGACGGCGAAGCGCGCCTGAATGTCGTGCTGGAAGTAGTCGTCGACATTGAAGCCGGTGAACCGGATCGGCCCGGCGACCAGCGGCACGGGCAATACGTTGACCTCGCAATTCGGATCGCAAAGGACGCCCCCGGCGAAATTCGGATCGGTGTCCGTGGGCTCATTGTCGATGACCGTCGAGCCGGTCCAACGCAGATTGTATTGGAACGAGAGCGGGCCGACGTCGACGCCCATATTTGCGTTGATCTGGTGCTTGGGCGCGAAGATCTCTCCTTGGTCGAAATCGGGCCCGGCGCCGGCGTCGGTGAAGAGTTCGTCAAGATACGTATAATTGACGCTGACGTACCAGTCGCCGAGATCGCGCCCGAAAAGCGCCTCCAACGCATCCGGCGACGGATCATATTGAAAGCCGACGTCGATCCCTTTCGTCCCCAGGCCGCCGATATTCGTGTTGATCGCGTCGACCCGTGCGATCCGGCCGAGCTGCGCGCCGTTCGTTCCCCGGAATACAAGGTCCGAGAACGCTCCGGTCAGGAGATTGTCCCGGATTACGAGCGAATTCGACGGGGCCTGAATGGCGTTGTCGATCTGTACCGAGAAATAGTCGACGGTAATGCTCAAATCCGGCGCCGACTGCGGCGTCAAGACGACGCCCGCCGTCCAGGAACGCGCGGTTTCTTCCGATACGTTCGGATTGCCGCCGTTAAACCCGGTGACCGACTGGAGCACTTCCTGGGTGTAGTTGAGCGATCCGTCGCGCGCGATCGCTTGGGCGATTTCCGGGATGGCGCGGCACGCATCGTCAAACTCGCCCGTAGACGTCGCCGAGACGTTGGCGCACGGATCGGAGATCGTGGGAAAGGTCTGCGACTGCGGGGAAAAGAGTTCGGTGATGTTCGGCGCCCGGATGGCGACCGCGCGTTTCCCGCGGAACCGCAGATCCTGCGAGGGCGCCCAGACGATCCCCGCGTTCCAGGCCGTCGTCGTCCCGACGGTGGAATAGTCGGAAAGCCGGACCGCGCCGTTCAGCGTCAAGTCCTCCGCCCACGCAACATCGGCAAAAACAGGAATGCTCGTTTCAAAGAAGAATTCTTTGACGTTGAACTCCCCGACGACGTCGGGAAGCGCATTCGATGAGTTCGCGCCCAGGTTCGTCGTTGAGTCCCAATTCGTGTTGCTGCGTTCCTCGCGGTACTCAAAGCCCGCCGACCACGAGACGGGGCCGCCGGGCAGCGTGAAATAAGCCTCCGTGTCGGCGGTCAGAAACGCGGTCAACACTTCTTGTTCGATAAAGGCGTCGCGAAAAATCTCCGCCCGCGTCCATGTCACAGCCTCCGGGCTCGCCGCGTTCAATCCGAACAGATTGATCGGCACGCACCCGTTTTGCCGCGCAAATGCGTCGACGCATCGGAACGCGCCCGGATTGTCAGGGTCGGGTTCGGCTTGAAGCGCGGCGTTCAACCGCAACGAATCGATCGACGCGGTCGAGACCTGCGCGTCGTCCGTCCGACCGAAAACGTACGAGATCTCAAAGTCGAGACCGTCCGTGATGGACCCGTTGAACCCGCCGGCGAGCCGCAGCGTGTTGCGGTCGAAGTCCTGTCCGCGGAACCCGAATTCCGTCATGCGCCGCGCCCAACCGAGCTCGGTTTGCCCGTTCGCGATCGCGGGCCCGCAGATTTCGTCCGGGCAGAACGGGTTGTCCACGGGGATGGCCGGCAAGCCGGTGATGAGCGTGTCCGCCGGCACGGGCTCGATCTGCGAGAAGCCTTTGACGTTGGCGAACTTGCCCTCAAAGAAAAAGGACAGCCTGTCAGATAACTCATAGTCGACATTGGCGTTGACGACGAACCGTTCGAGCGGCGTCTGGATGACGCGGGCGGCCGACCGGTTGAACCCGTCCGTCGACACGTTGAACGGGCGAACGGCGCCGCTATCCGGATCGACGACGAGATCGTCGCCGGACGTGAGGGAATCGAGCCCGCCGCCGTCAATGTCGAAGCGGCCTAATGGGCCGAACGACGAGAAGACCGGCGCCAAAATGGGTCCGCTCGGTCCGATGCCGAGCGTGTCGACCTTACACCAATCGCGATCGACGCAATCAATTTGGTCCTGCTTCTCATAGGTGAAATTCATGATGAAGCCGCCGCGCCCGCTGTCGAATTCATCGCCCGCGGTCGCCGAGACGGTGTACCGCTGACCGTCATAGGCGTCGGGCGCGACGCCGTACTGCGTGCGTAACTGGACGCCGTCGAACGACCGCCGGGTGATCAAATTGACGACGCCCGCAACGGCGTCGGCGCCATATTGGGCGGTCGCGCCGCCGGTGATGACTTCAATCCGTTCGATTAAGTCCGTCGGGAATGTATTGAAGTCGACGACCGTGCTTCCGGCGACGCCCGAAACATGGCGACGCCCGTTGACCAAAACGACGGTTCGGTTGCTGCCGAGGTTGCGCAGATTGATGCCGTTAACGCCGTTGGCGGACGTTGAGAAAACCGTGCTTGTGGCCGTGAAGGCGGACGATCCCGTCGCCGGCAGCTCACGCAAGACGTCCGCCAAGTTCGTCTCGCCGGTGCGCGCGATATAGGTGTCGGGCAAGACGGCGAGCGGCGTCGGCGAGCGTTCAGGCCCGATCCCGAGCCGCGTGCCGGTGACGACGATCGTCTCTTCGTCGTCGTCCGGTTCCTGAGCGAGCGCGCCAGGCGCGGCGAGCGCGACGGCGGCTAACGCGCCCGCTGAGACGCACAAGCGCAAGTCCTCTGCAAAGCGCAGCGTATACTGAGTTTTCGACATGACAGCCTCCTTCAATGTGCAGGAGCGGTCCGACAGCGCGACGGCGCCGACGCGATCGAGTTCGCCCGCCCGAGGGTTAAGACCTCGGCGAAACGACGAGCCCTCACGTCGAAACGAGCGCGTGCGGATGAGTGTGATGAAATTGTCACGAAAGCGCGGCGTCGGGTTGCAGGGGGCCGGCCGATGCGCTTATCGTCAAAAAAGGCCGAGCTGCGCCAACAGCTCGGCCAAAGAGTTAAACCGAAGGGACTATCAACGGTTAGGACATCTAAGGGCTCACAAAGACATCCTGTTGATTTGACACCGCACCCGCAGGCCGACCTCAAAAAAATTCGCAAAGACGAATTGATCGGCGCTCAAGGGACCAAGCGGGGTCGAGCGGCGGCGCGACCGCCGGACATGGAGTTCGCCCTGTGGATGAACGAAACCGGCTCTACGAACGACTGGCGCCCGACGACGGGGCGGACCCGCGCGTTCGTCGGCAACTATCCCGCATCACCAAAGTTATTCGAGAAAACGACGCAGTCCTCGTCGGTTGGTTGACCGATAAGCTGGGCGACGCGGACGCGGCCCAAGACGTCGCGCAGGACGCCTATGTGCGTGTATGGCGCTACGCGCAGAAGACGGTGATCGACAACCCCCGCGCGCTCTTGTTCAAAACCGCGGCCAATCTCGCCGTAAACGAGTTTCGCGCGCGCCGGCGCCGGATGCCGAATTTCTCGCTCGGCGACGACGAAACCGACGAAGACGGCGTGGCGTCCATCCCGTCGGACGAGCCGACGCCGGAAGACGTCGCGCTCGCGCAAGGGCAAGTTCGGTTGTCGCTCGGCGTCATTGAAGCCCTGCCGGTGAAAGTGCGCCGCGCCTTCGTCATGAGCCGGTTCGAGAATAAGACGTACTCGGAAATCGCCGTCCGCCTCGACGTCTCCGTGAGCAGCGTCGAGAAATATATGATCACGGCCCTGAAGGCGCTGTCCGACGCGATTTCCGAAACACGGTCAACGGATAGAAATGTCGTCCGGTTTCCGCGTCGGAAGAAGGGCGCAGGGTCTCGTCGCAGCGGAAATCCGCACGGACGGCCGAACAAAAGCGGGGAGGACGGGTCATGACGCCGATGAAGAACGCTGACGACGCGGCGCGTTACTGGGTCGTACGCGAACAGTCGGGGACGCTGTCCGACGCGGAGAGAAAGGCGCTGCAGGAGTGGCTCGAGAACCCGGGCGCGGCGGCCGCCTTTCGCAAGGCGCAGCGCGCGCTCGCCGCCGCCGACGCGCACGCGGACGCGCTTCTCCAGCGGCAATTTGAAGACGAACTCGCCGCATTGGCCGACCAGGGCGCCGAACGCCCCGCGCCGCGCGTCCCGCTTCGCGCAGCAATTGCGGCGGGCCTCGCTTGCCTCGTCGTCGGCGCGGGCCTCCTCGCCGCCCTGTCGAACGCCGAGCCCGCGCGCACCCTCGCCACCGCCCGGGGCGGGTCTGAGCGCCTCGCGCTCAAGGACGGCTCGGTGTTGACGATGAACACGGCGACGACGTTAGGCATTGACTATTCGCGGGCGGAGCGCCGCGTGTCGTTGCCGGCGGGCGAGGCGTTCTTCGACGTCGCCCGCAACCCTGAACGACCCTTCGTCGTGCAAACGCCGCATGGCGACGTTCAAGTGACCGGCACGTCGTTCAATATAGAGACGGACGACGCCGGCTCGACGATCTCCGTCGTCTCCGGATCCGTCCGTGTACGCTCCGGCGTCAATGACGGCCCGACGCTTCTTGCCGGCGACGCCGTTTCGATCGCGCCGAGCGGCGCGTTCTCACCCGTGACGGACTTCGACCCGCAAGTGGAGCTCGCTTGGCGAGACGGCAAAGTCCGTTTTTTAAACACCCCGTTGAATGACGTGGCCGCGGAACTCAATCGGTATTTCGAAACGCCGATCAGGATCGGCGACGCGTCGCTCCTGGCGCTGCCCGTCACGGGCGATTTTAGTACGCGCGATCAATCGGTCGCGGTGAACAGCCTTGCGCTGGCCTTCTCGCTGCGCGTCGATCGCGACGCCGAGGTCGTCATCTTACGGCCGGCCGAGGAAGGCCGATGAGCCTTGGGCCCCTCGCCGCGCTCTTCTTGTCGGCCGACGCGGCGTCGCCGGCCGCGATCGCGAGCGCGCGCGTCGCCTTTGCGCTGTCGCCGGCGCAAGACGTCGTCATGGCGTTTGCCGATCGCAACGGCTTATCGATCGTCGCCGACGGTCGGCTGCTTGAGGGGCGCAAGATCGCCGTTCCCCGGGCCGACGCGCCGCCGGTCGCCGCCCTTCAAGAGGCGCTTCGCCCTGCGGGCCTCGTTCTCCAGCAAATCGGCGAGCGGGCCTTCGTCGTCACCGCAGCGAAGGGCCCTTCGGCGGCCGCCGCTCCCCCGCCGATCGCGAACCCGGTCCGGCCAACGGCGCCCCCGCTCCTCATCGATACGATCGTCGTCACCGCCGCAGCCTTCGGCCCGGCGGACTATTCCATCGCCCCCGGATCATTTTCGATCGACGAAGAGCTCCTCCAGCTTTTTAACGTCAACCGCACGTCCGACGCGATTTACGAGCTGCCGCAATCGTTAAGCTCGTTCACCTCGGCGAACTCCAGCTTGGCGGCGGCCGCGGCCGGGCTTAACCTCGCTGATTTGCGGGGCTTGGGGCCGGAGCGAACGCTCGTTCTTTTCGACGGCAAGCGCATCGGGTCCGTCGCGGGCGGCAACGGGACCGTCGCCGGCGTGGATCTGAACGCCCTGCCCCAGCCGTTTATCCAACGCATCGAGGTCAACCCGTTCGCGCAAGGCGCCCGCATCGGTCCGGAGGCGGTCGGCGGCGTCATCAACCTTGTTCCCAAACGGCTCGACGACGGGATCGAGGCCGGGGCGCGCTACGGGGTCTCGGCCCTGTCGGACGCCGAAGAAACGCTTTTGTACGCGATCGGCGGCGCCGCCCTGCCCGCGCTTGACGCATCGATTACGGCCGGCGTGAGCTATGCGGAAGATCCGGGGCTGACCGGACGAGACCGCGCCCTGACGGCGGGGAATTTCGGGCTGGCGCTCGACGGCCGGCGATCGTCCGCACCCGGCGCGACGCTGGCGCCGGGCTTCGCCGGCTCGGTCGTCGGTCCGCGCGCGATCCTGGTCGGCGCGCTCGATCAGGCGGGGGACGTGCGCCTCGTCGAGAGCGCTTTCCAGCAAGTCGACGGGTCGGGCGGCTTGGAGCCCTTCGTCAATCGTTCGGATCAATTATTTAATTGGAGCCTCAATCAAACGACGCTGATCCCGGCGAGACGATGGACGGGTTTTGCGTCGGCGCGCACCGAACGCGGCGACGCGGACTTTCGCCTCGAAGGGTGGGTAACGCGCTCGTCGTCGCAATCGCAGTTATCGTCTGTTTCCGGCTCCTTCGAAGTCGGGACGAACCCCGTCACCGGGGACGCCGTTTCCGTACCGCTGGATAATCCTTTTCTCACCGACGAAATCACCGATTTTGCGGCCTCCGAGTTCGGAGGTCAGACGGACTCGCTCCTCTTTGTACGGCGTTTTTCCGAAGTCGGGCCGCGTAGGGGCGAGATTGACCGCACATACGCGAATATCTTCGCCGACATGGATCGCCGCTTCGGGGAGCGGGCGGCCTTGCAGGTTCAGTATCGGTTCGGCTCGTCCGACGTCGGCGCGACGTTCTTCAACACGGTCGACCAAACCCGTCTCGCACAGTCGCTCGACGTCGACCTGTGCGCGGCGACGCCCGGTTGCGCGCCGCTCGACATCATCAATACGGACGCCGACAACGCCGCGGCCGGCGCTTTTATTCGCGCCGCCCCGAATGAGGAGCGCTATCTCCTTCGCGAACATGAATTCCGAACCGCGTTCACGCTGTTCGAGCCGCCCTTACTGGGGTCCTCAGGCCGGTTGACCGTCGACGCGCGCTATGCGCGACAACGGCTATCCTTCAACGTCCTCGCCGTCGGCGATCCGCCGGCGCTTGGGTCGTTCATCGCACCGCAAACCGAAGCTGCGCTCAATCTCGGCGAAGTCGGCTTATCGCTGCGCACGCCGCTCGGGGCGCGGGCCGGCCCCGTTAATCTGGCCGCCGACTATCGCGTCACCGTCGGCGAACGCTATGGGGCCGTCCATAACGCGAACGTCTCGCTCGACGTTACGCCTACGGACGGGCTGACGCTTTATGGGTCAGGGCAGCGCGGGGGCCGAGCGCCGACCTTGATCGAACTCTTTCAGGTCGGCCAGGGACGCGAGGAGATAATCGCCGATCCATGCGATAGCGGCGCGCCGAACCGATCCCCGACCGTCCTGACCAACTGCGCCTCCAGCGGCCCGTTCGGCGTCGATTCCGATTTTCAACAAACGCAGCTTCTCGCTTTTTCACGTACCGTCGGCAATCCTGATCTCGAACCGGAAGAGAATTGGAGTTGGAACGCGGGGGTCTCGTTAACCCAAGACGTGTTCGGCGGCGCAGCGCCAGGCCGCTTTGCGGTGCGGGCCGAATGGCAAGAGACGGTCGTCGACAACTACGTCGACATTTTATCCGATCCGATCACCGCCTGTTATGAGAGCGACGGGTTGTCCTCCTTCGGGTGCGCCGGCAACGAACTCGCGCCAGGCGGGTTCGTTCAGCGCGACGCCGAAACCCGCGAGATCAGCGCGCACTTTCGTCCCTTAATCAACCAAGGGCGCTTCCGTCGGCGCGGCCTCGACCTTGAAGCGCGCTATACGCTCGCATTACCGGCGTCGCGCCCGATCGATCGCCTATGGGCTTCAGCACTCCATTCGTATACCGACAGGGTCGTCCGCGAGGATGAATTCGGCGTCCAAGAACTGACGGGCTCGCTGGACTTCCCGCGCCATCAAACATTTCTTTCGGTCGGCGTCTCCAGGGGGGCGTTGGATTTTTCGTCGATGCTGCGGCGACGCGGCGCGACGCTCGCCAACCCATTCGTCGGTTCGGTCCCCGCGGTCGCGACGTTCGATCTCTCCTACCGGCATTCGTTCGGCGAGCGCGCGGACCTGGTCGCGACGATTGAAAACGTTTCAAACCGGCCGCCGCCGCTCGTTTTATTCGGCGCCCGCGCGCTCGTCGCGCCGCAATATTACGACCTCATCGGACGGCGCTTTTCTATCGGTTTTCGAAGCGCGCTTTGAGGCCGCGAGCCGCATTGAGCGCGTTTAACGCGTCGCCGCGGTGCGCGGCCGCCAACGGCGCGCTGTGTTCGTGCGATGGCACAGCGCTTGCTGCCTAGTTCTCGATTTGAAATTGGGGAAACGAGAATGGCCGCCAACACCGACATTAATCCGGACTACCGTATCTTTCAGCACACGATCGGTAACGAATTTTTCGAAGTTAAGCTTATCGACGGCGCCCTCAGCTTTCGCAAGGACGGCGCGCCGATCGCCGAGCAGTCGTTAAACGCGTTCCTCGCCGAAGCGGTCGCAAGCGTCGGCGGCAGCGTGACGCGCAATGGAACGATCTCCGCGGACGCGCTCGAACATTTCGGGTCCAACACCAATCCGAGCATTCGCCAACAAGATGCGGACGATACGGTGACGATCGGCGGCAGCGGCGTTGGCGGCTCGTACAGAGCGGCGTTCGGCGACGACCCCGCGGCTGACGCGTTCGAAGCGTTCGCGAACGACCTCTTGGGCTCCGACCCCGCGCGAACGGAAATCTTCTCGTTCAACGGCGGCACCAACGGGGGCGCCAACACGATCCGGATCTTTGCGAACGAAGAAATCATCGCGCTGAACGGGCTGGTCAGCAACGGCTTCCGCACGCCCGACAGCTTTTTCTTCGAATGGTCGGGACAAGGCGCGCCCGGTCGGCCGAACACGAACAATCTCGATATCTTCATCGAAGAAATGGGCGCTTTGTTCGACGGCGTTCAAGAGAAAGACGGCAAGGTCAACGGCTTCGGCAATCAGAACCAAGCTCGGTTGGCCGGTCCCGATTTGGACAAGGTCGACCTCGGCTCGCGCGGCGTCGGCGGAAAAGAATTGTGGGATTTCGACGACCAGAACGACGCCCAGAATTTCCTCGATTTCTTCAACGGCGTCGTGACGGCGTTCGACGACTACCACCCGCCCGCGCCGATCCCGGCCGCGCCGACGCCGCCCGTTTGCGAGCTTGAACTCGTGTCCGTCAACGACTGGTACAACCCCGCTTGGGGCGGCGGCTTCAACGCCACGTTCGCGCTGGAATTGACCGAGGACCTCATCGAGGAAATGTCCGTCGGCAGTTGGACGCTCGACATCGATTTCGACGTCGACGGCGCAAGCTTCTCGGCCGGCTGGATGAACGGCTTCAACGCGCCGGTCGACTTTGATCCGGCGACGGGCGTTTTCTCCACTGACGGCCAGAGCTTCCAACAAACGCTTTACGCGGGCGACGTCCTCACCTTCAGCGTCCAAGTCCAGGGCGCCGGCTTCGACATGGACGCGTTCTCGTGCGACTTCGCCGACCTTGATCCGGAACTGATCCTGCCGACGCCGGCCGACGCCATGGACGTCGCGATCGACGCCGCCGGACTGAACGATTGGGGATCGGGCGCAGTCCAGCACGTAAACCTCACCAACAACGGGTCCGAGGCGATTGACGGCTGGACGATGATGCTCGACCTCGCGCCGGGCGAGATCGACGACATCGAGATCGCCAATATTTGGGGCGCGACGTATACGACCGACGGCGAGGACATCTTTTTCTCGCCGCTTTCGTATACGGAGGAAATTGGGGTCGGCGGGACCGAGAGCTTCGGGTTCGTCGCGAACTTCACCGACAATAACGGCGCTCAGTGGGACAGCGGGGACTTCGTCTTCGCCTAAGTCGCACCAAAGCGTCTTGAAACAAAAGCGCCGGGCGGTCGTTTGCCGCCCGGCGTTTTTTTAGTTGGAAAGGCTCGGCCAAAAGCGCAAGCGGAACGTGAGCACCACTTCGTTCCAATCGGCGGTCTGATTATAGGATAGCTCGCCCCCGGCCTTCATATAGTCGTTGAGCTTATAGTCGAACCCGCCCTCGACACGCAGGCCCAGCGCGGCGCGGCTGTCGCCTTCCAGGATCGACGGCGCATCCCCGGCATTCGTAAAGACGGCAGCTTGTAGATCCGGTCGGTTCGGGAAAAATAGCACCGAGTCCTCTTCGAAAAATTGGTAGCCGAGCGCCCCGTCCAACGCCAACGTCAAGCGCTCCGTGCGCTTTTGGTAGGCGAAATTCGCCGACGCGCTGATGAACGTCTGCGGGCTGAAATAGCCCGCATGACCGAGGGTGAAGAAGTTGCGGTTTTCCTCGTACGACAAATACGTGACGTTAAAACCGGCTTGAGCGCTTTCGTCCGGGCGGTCGAGAACGCCGGCGTAAAAGCCGCCAGTGATCAGATAGGTCGTGTTGTCGTCCGTGTTTTCCGCTTCGACGACGCCGTACTCGCCGTTAAGGTAAATCCCCGATCCGTTGAAGTCTTTGCTCACGCCCGCCTTGAGCCGGTTGGCGAGCGCGCCGCCGAAAACCTCGCCGGTGACGGGATCGACGAGCCCCGCATAGGCGAGGAGGCTGTCCGTCACCGCCGCGCGCTCAACGCCGAGCGAAATGCGCGCGCCGCCGACAAAGTCGTGAGTATACTGAAGATCACCGACGATATTGGTGACCTCAAAGCCGAGCGGCGTGACGCCGACGGATCCTTCAAAGTCCCCGGCTTCAAAGCCGATGGAGAACGCGACGCCGGCAGACGTGTCGATGTCGGGAATGACGATCCCGTCGATCGGCCCCGCGGCGAGCGCGCCGAAGCGACGGGCGCGGAGCGGGTCCTGACCGATTTCGCCTGCGTGCAGGACGACCGGCTCCAGCCCGATCGTCACCTTACCGAAGGCCGGCGCGAACTCCATATCGAGCGGCGCGCTCACGTCGGTCAATTGGCCGAGGCCCTGTTCGCCGTCGCGATAGCGGATCGAGACGCCGGTTCCTAACGAAAACGCCTGCTCCAAGCGCAGATCGCGCAGATCGTCGTTGAAATCGGAGGGACCGGACAGCGAGCGCAGCGCCGGGTCCTGCCGGCGCACGCTCCGTAGATCCGCATACTGACGCGGCTCCGCGTTGTCGCCCGAGATCCGACGCAAGCGTTTTCTGAGACGCGACGCGGCCGCAGACGCCGACGGGTCGGCGGCGCGGTAGTCGCGCGTATCGCTCATCCGCGGCAAGTTCAACGCGAGCGTTTCTTCACCGCGCGCCGCGCGCGCGCGCGCATCGGCGGTTTCCCGGCCGTCGACATACGGCCCGTCCCGCTCGCCGCGATCCTCACTTCTGCGATCGCCATAGGGGTTGTACTGAATGTCGCTGGCGCGCGTCGGACGCAGCGGCGCGGGCCCGTCGGTCCGGTCGGCACGTGATGAGCCGTACCGCGAGGGCTGGTCAAGCTGCGCGCGAACGCGGGCGTTCGGCAGGAACGGGTTGTCGCCCGGGCCGCGCGACGGCGCGACGGCGCGGCCCAAGCCGAAATCGTCGCCCGACGGGTACGGATCGGCGGACAAGCCGACGCCGGTTTGCAGGGCTTTGGCGACCTCCAGCGCTTCGATGGCGCCGCGCACGTCGCCGGATTGGCGCGCGACGTCTGCGGCCAGGCGATAGTATTCCGGGTTTGTCGGATTACGCTCGAGCGCCACGTCGAGAAGGGCGCCGGCGGCTTTCGCATCGTTGCGGCTCAGCGCCGCCCCGACCGCGCCTTTGAGCGCCCATTCGTCGTCCGGCGCCGCTTCGAGCGCTTGGCGGTAGTAGGTGTACGCCGCACGGAAATTACGGCGTTTGTCTTCCGCCGCGCCGAGCGCGCGGAACACCGCCGGATCGCTCTGTCCGTCCCGCGCGAGGGGTTCCAAGTAGGACAGCGCCGTTTCGACGTCGTCCTCTTCGAGCGCTTTGAGCCCCGCATTCATCACCACATTGTCGAACGTGCGCGCCGCCCGGCGACGCTGGGCCGACGTGAGATCCGCGTTGTAGGCGTTGACGACCTCAAGGAGGTCTTGCGCGGCGCCAAGATCGCCGGCGCCGGCGAGGACGTCGATCAACGCGAGCGTAAAGTCGAGGCTCGCATCCTCGCTGACGTTAACCGCATTGCGCGCGACGCCGGCCGCGTCGTCGCGATAGCCGAGCGACAGAAGCGCCGAGGCGACGTCGAGCAGATCCGGTCCGGAACCCGCGTTGGCGTCGGCCATGGCGATGAGGCGCGCGCGTTTGGCGCGCCGCGGCGTCCGGGGCGACCCGTCGACCAAGTCTTCGATCTCCAGTCGGCGCTCCATTCGAGCGAGCTGCGCGTTTGCAGCCGGCGAGCGACGCTTGGCGGACACGTTGGAGAGCACCGCGACGGCGCGCCGAGGTTCATCCTGTTCGTTGAAGAAGATCGCCGCCGCTTCGGCCTCGGCAGGATCGCGCGTTGTTTCGTCGAACAGCGCCGCCGCCTCGCGCGTGCGGCCTTCCTCGGCGAGGAGACGCGCGAAGGCGAGCGTCGCCCACGGATCGTCCGGATTGCGCTCAACGATTTCGCCGTACGCCCGTTTGGCCGTACGTACGTCACCGGACTTTAACGCGAGCCAGGCTTGCGCTTCTTCATAGGCGTCGCGCGTCGCTTTGGAATCGAGCGCCGACATCACGCGCTGCAAATCATCGACGCGATTCTGCGCGACATAAATGTCGGCAAGACCGGCGACCAAACGCGGATCGTCCGCGCCGCCCTTGAGCGCCTCGGTGAAAACGGCTTCCGCCGCAGCGAAGTCGCCCAGCGACGCCGCGACCCCGCCGCGCAACAACGCGGTCGCACGGCGCTGACCGCGATCGCGCGGCGCGAGGCCGTCGGCGAGGCGGCGCGCCTCGTCATAGCGGCCGGCGTCGAACGCGGCCTGCGCGGCGGCATGGCCGCGCCAGAACTGCGCCGCGCCGATCGCTTCGCTAAAGTCCGCAGCGATCGTGCCGTCAAGGCGCTTGGCTTTGTCGAACAGACGGGTCGCGTCGGCGAACCGATTCTGACGCAAGCGGACGGTCGCAAGGCCGGCGATCGCGTCAGCGTCTTTCGGCGCTTGTTTGAGAACGCTGGAAAAGACCGTCTCGGCGGCCTTCAAGCGTCCGTCCTGCAGGGCGGCGAACCCGGTTGCACGGGCGTCGGCGAGGCGACGGGGATTGTCCGGCGCCATCGCGGCTTTGAATTTCTTCGAGACGTCGCGGTCCTTCGGGCGGAACGCGAGATAGTCCTTAAACAAATCAGAGTCGGCGTCGCTCGCCTCGAGCCAGCCGAAGGCGTCTTTCGCCGCGTCGAGCGCCGCTTCCCGGCCGCTCTTGCGTTTGGCGGCGTCGAGAAGCATGCGCACGCCCTTGCGCCGCGTTTTCTCATCATAGGTTTTGACGCGCGCGAACGCCAATTGCGCCGCCTTGTCGCCGGGCGTGCCTTCAACGATGCGGGCGAGCCCGTCATGCGCGTCGCGCCAGCGACCGGGGACGCCGGCGATCGTCTGGAAATACTCAACCGCGAGCGACCCGCTCGCCGGTTCCTGCTCGAACACCTGGTCGTAAAGGCCCGCGGCTTTGTCATAATCGCCTTCGGCGGCGGCGAGACGCGCGGCCCCGATGAGACCTTCGTCGACCTCAGCATTTTTGAGATCGGCGCGCAGTCGCGCGGCGTAGTCTTTCCCGCCGGGCGCGGCCTCAAGGCGCGTCAAAAAGAGCCGCGCGGTCGCGATTTGATCGTCCGCCAAATAGAGCCTGCCGAGTTCAAACAAGGCGCGCACGTTCTGGGGATCGTTCGTCAAAAGGCGCTGGATCGCGACGGTCGCGAGGTCGCCCCGGCCGCTTTCGACCCAATATTCGGCTTGCTCGAAAACGGCGGCCTCGGACTTTGCGTCCGCGGCGGCGCGGTCGGGAACGAAGAGAACGGCGGCGACCGAAGCGCTGGCGAGCAGCGCATAGCGAACGCCGGACGATTTCGCGCCGAGGGCGGCTTGCGGTAGGGTTTTCGTGGTCATCTTAGAGTTTCCCCTCTTCGAGCGCAGTCGCCCGTGTACGCATTAATCCGTAAAATCCGCCGCCGAGCGCAAAGATGCTTAGAACCAGCAAAATTGCGAGGACCGACGGACGCTCAGCGATGAGCCAGCGGGTCATGATGACGGGCGGCAGGTCGCCCACATAAAAGCGCTCGCCGGCAACGAAGCTCTCGACCCCGCGCGGCGAGACGACCGCCAGGCTTCGGTTGATCGCCGGATTTTCATCCGGGGACGCCAACGCCTCGACGGTCCGCAGAAGGCCCGGCCCGTCATCGCCGACGATCGCGACGACGGCGCGCCGCGACGAGATCGGCGAACGGAACCCGGCGATGAGCCCGTTCATGGCGTTGCGCGACAGGAAGTCCGTCTTCGGGGCGGCTTGCGCCTCGGCGACGAACGCGCCCGCAAGCGAGAAGCGCTCTTCACGACGACGCACCCGCACGACGTCGCCCGTCGGCTCGATCGGCGCGCGCGTCGACCACGGTTTATCCGCAACCGGACCGTCGACGGGGCCAATTAAGAGAACGTCTTTGTTTTCGGCCGCTGCGACGATGCGTTCATTGATGATGTCGACGCCGAGCGCGGGATATCCGGTTTTGGCGCCGAAGACGCCCATCACCCGGAGCAATGCTTCCAGATCGTAGACCGAGTACGCCTCCGGCAAGATCACGAGCGTTTCGCTCAGATCCGCCATCCGCGTGAACGGAAAGCCCGCCTGCGCAAAGAGCGCAAGGTTCGGCATTTCCGCGAAATGGTGCGCGGCCGTCAGATCGAGATAGCTGTCCTCGCTCAACGACGCGGCCTTCTCGACCGTATCCGCGCACGACAGAACGTCGGACGTGCGGACGTCGAAGAAGAACTGCAGCTGGTTTTGTCCGTAGAGGATCGTTTCCGGGATCGCGGCGCGGCGGCGATTGTCGCTTGAGCTGGCGTCGAAGATATCCGCCGCTTCCGTGACCGTTTCAGCCCCGCTTTTGAACGGGAAGCTCGCCAGGTACTGCCCGTTCATCTGGACGTCGAGGCGCGACCGGCGAGCGTTGATCCAGGGCGCGTCCGGGTGGTCGACGCCGAGATTGATCGAGAGCTCGTCGCGGCCCCAGACGAATAGATCCGGAGACAGATTGAAATTCACCGTTGCGAGCGTTGAGCGCAAATCGCCGGCGCCGATGAAATCGCCGTCAACGAGATCTTTCAAGAAAACGCGCTCGTCGGTGTCGATCCAGTTCGGGGCGTCGTAAGGCTTGCGCGGCGCGGCTTCGAGCGCGCCTTCAAACGCGGCGCGCTCACCCGTCAGCTCTCCGGCTTTGAGCGTGAACGCCCGTGCGGCGAGCGCCAATTCTTCGTCGTCGCGACCGAGGACGAGAAGCAGTCGGCGCGAGCGGTTCGTCGGATTGTCGACGATCGCCACCGACGGACCCGTGATTGCAGGGATCTCGACGCCCGGTAGCTTCGCGCCGCGTTTGACGAAGACGACGCCGTTGTCGGCCGGCGCGGCGCCGATCTTCACCGGGAAATTCGCACCGCGGAACGCGGCGACGGCGCCCCAGTAAGACGCCATCGCGGCGGCGCCCTCAAGAACGGTCGTCGACGGGGCGTCGGCAAAGATGAACGGCAAGCTCAGTTCCGTCGCGTCCCGTTCGTCGAAAAACGGATTGGGCAGGTTGGTCAAATCGCTCGCGACCGGCAGACGGTCCACGTCGATGAGAATTTTGCTCCGGTGGCTGACCAGAACGTAGTTCTTTTCGTCGGCTTCAATGCCGCACTTCTGGGTCGGCGTATCGCCCAGAGGCGCAAGGCGGAACGCGATTTCATTGTCGGGAAAGAAGAGAAACGGATTGAGATCGACCGTTACGGTCTTCGTCGCCGCGTAGTCGGGATCGATCGGGGTTTTGCTGACGACTTCGCCGTTGAGCAAAATTTCGAGTTCCGCAGCCTGCGGATCGAAATCGCGCGCATAATCGAGGTCGACGGCGAGTTGCGCCTTCTTCACGACTTCGTCGGAGCGCACCGTAAACCCGACGCCGCGAATGTCGCCCGCCCCGTTTAAGCGCAACGGGCGCGGCACGCCGAAATCGCTCAACTCCAGTTCAAGACTGCGCGTCGAGGTGACGGCGGGCGTCGTTTCCGCGCGAACATCGCCCGACGCCACCAATACCGCTGCGCCGCCGAGGATCGCAACGCCCGCGCCCCGCGCCGCCGCGCGCACGCCGCCCGTCAACGGCGCGAGGATCGATTTGAATATCGCCGCGAACGACCCGGTCACGGTGCCGGCGCGCCAATTGTCCCACTCGCTCCACGCATCGGCCCGACCGAGAACGGCGCGCGTGATGTCGGCGCGTTCCTCAATCGTCTCAGGACGGAATTCGACCCGCAAGCGGTCGTCCGTCCAATTCATAACCGCGGCGTTGACGACCGCGTTCTCGGACTTGCTGGCGATCTCGATCGTTACGGGTTCGCCGTTCCAGCGATCCGAACGCGGACACGCGATGCTCGCTCCGGATACGGAAATGTCGTCGGTTTCAGCCGTCAGCGCGTGGCCGGAAGCGAGCGTGACGATTACCGGGAGCCGCGACTTGATGCGCGGTTGGACCCGAAGTTCGCGCTCCTCGTTGGCCGCCGCGATCGCGGTCGCGATGAATAAGAAGCTGATCGCCGCCCAGAAGATGTTGACGTAGATCGTCGCCGCTTCGTCGCCCGCGGCCGCGCCGGTCATCGTCTGATAAAGACCGAAGGCGATGCCGAAGAGTTGCAGGGCGGCGAGCCCGATATGGACGCGCACGACCGCGCTATCAAAGTAACGCGTCGCGGCGCCGCCGTCTTTCGACGTAACGTTGAACTTGCCGCGCGAGGGAAAAATCAGCGCCGTGAGCGTCGGGCGAATGAGGTGGAACGACAGCGCGACTTCGTAAATCTCAGCCCAGAACGGATGGCGGAAGCGCCCTTGGATGCAACAGGCCGTGATCGTGGCGATGACGATGTGGGGCACTGAATAGGCGAGAATGGAGACCGCGTCCGCGGCGATGATGTGCTGTCCGAACAGCAAAAATGCGAGCGGGGCCGTCAACAAGACGAAGCGCGGCACCGGAAACAAAAAGTGCAACATGGCGTTCGCGTAGCAAAGCCGTTGCGCAATGCTCAGCCCAGGCCCCAACAGCGGGTTGTCGGTCCGGAAAATCTGCACCATGCCGCGCGCCCAGCGCATACGCTGGCTGATGTGGTCGGCGAGCGACGTCGTCGCGAGGCCGGCGGCGAGCGGAAAGCGGATAAACCCGGTGTTCCAGCCGCGGCGCTGCATTTTTAGCGACGTGTGCGCATCTTCGGTAACCGTCTCAACGGCGACGCCGCCGATATCCTCAAGCGCTTCCCGCCGCAGGACGGCGCACGAGCCGCAGAAGAAGCTCGCATTCCAAAAGTCGTTCCCGTCCTGAAGGACGCCGTAGAAAAGCAGCCCCTCGTTCGGGATGTCCGAGCCGGCGGCCAGGTTCTTCTCAAACGGGTCTTTGTTGTAAAAATAATGCGGCGTTTGCAGCATGGCGAGCTTGCGGTCTTTGAGGAACCAGCCCGCGGTCAGTTGCAGGAAGCCGCGCGTCGGCGCGTGGTCGCAATCGAAAATCGCGATCAGATCGCCCTTCGAGTGCTTCAGCGCGTTGTTGAGATTACCCGCCTTGGCGTGACTGTTGTCGCGACGGGCGATGTAGTGGACGCCCGCCTCGTCTGCGAAACGCTTAAACGGCGTGCGCGCGCCGTCGTCGAGGAGATAAATGTTGAGCTTGTCTTTCGGATAATCGATCCGCATCGCCGCCAGAACCGTTCCGCGTACGACGTCGAGCGGTTCGTTGTATGTTGGGATGAAAACGTCGACGCTCGGCCAGGAAGCGACGTCGGCGGGCAGCGGCGCAGGCTTACGATTGCGCGGCCACAGCGTTTGGAAAAAGCTCGTGACGAGGATGACCCAGAGATAGGCCTCGGCGGCGAACATCCCGTAGCCGAGAATGAACTGGAACGGCGTTGCGAATTCGAGCGTCTCCGTCATCCGCCAGTACATGTACCGTGTGGAGACGATGATCGTGCAAGCCGCCAGCAGGAAACGGGCGAACCGAGCGTTCACGCGCGACAGGACGGCGGCCATGATTACTGCAGCGGCTCCGAAGGCGATCTGTGCGCCGACGGACAATGTCGTCGTGACGATGAAGGCGGTCGAGAGAACGCCCGCCAGGACGATGACGGCGGACACGGCGGCGCCCCACGGCGTTTCGGCGATTTTTGTCGATGAAAACACGGGCGAGCTCCTTGCGCCGTTGCGGCGATCGATCCAGCGCGGCCGATGTTGCGCCGCACCCGATCAAGAGCATCCCGATTTATGGTGTATCTTAGGTTAAAAGGTAAATTGGTTAGGGTATATTTTTATTATTACTTTATAACACTATTGAAATTATTGTTAAGCACTTCTTGCGACGTCGCGCAACGAAGCCGCGTTGCGGGCGTCAAGTTCCTGAAGGATCGCGTCGCCGAGCGCCTTCGTTTCATCGACAAACCGGCTGTTGGCCGCAGCGGCGTCCGCCACGGGTTCGCGTGCAAAGCTCTCCGGCGCGGCTTCGTCATAGCCGATTTTGCCGACCAGCGCCTCGCCGAGGGCTTCGCCGACCGTCGCTTCAACGTCGCGGCACAGGGTTCTGCGCCGGTCAATCATGTTTAAGACGAAGCGGGCGCGCAGCGCCTGGTCTTTGGCGCGCTGAGGGACGTCCGTGCCGGCGAGCGTCGCGGCGGAGGACAAATCGGCGCGCAATACGAAGATCGGCAGGACGACGTCGTCCCGCGCATCGAGTTCCGAGACGGCGCATTGCGGCGCGTCGACGAGAACGATCTCCTCACGGAACAAACGATGCGACGCGACGGCCGCTGCGAAGTCGACCCCCTGGACGACGGTGAACTCGCCCGGCCGTTCGCCGATAGCGCTGAACGGGATGACGCGTAAGTTATCGTCGATGCGGCGGGCCGCTGCGGCCATCGCCGCACCGGCGTCGTCGCCCAAATTGTGCGCGGGCCGCGCGACCGGCCCCGTCGGGGCACCGTCGGGTACGCGGTCGTCGGCGCCGAGATGGCGCATGACGACGTTTTGGCCGCACAGCTCAAGCAACGTCGTTGCGCGTCCCCGCCCGGAAAACTCGACGGCCAGCGTCGCCGCTAACGTGGTTTTGCCCACGCCGCCGTTTGACGACGCAATAAAGACCAAAGGCATGGCGAGTCCCCTCCCGAGCGCGGCGGCCGCGTACGTTAGGCGGCAGCCTGAACGGGTTTGGTAAAGAGTGCGTGAAGGACGTCGCCGCCGGCGGTTTTTGCGGGGGCGGCCTGCGGTACGGCGCGCGGCGCCGGTTCGACGGCGCGGTCGTCAGACGCCGGAGCGACGGCGTCGTTCGACGCTACGAGTTGTTGAAGAACCGGCCAGCGAGCGGCCGCGGCGGCGGCGCGACGTTCTGCGGCGAACTCGACGTAGGTGAAGTGGTCGACGCCCATGGCGGCCAAAGCTTGATCGATATCCGTTTGCATGTCGCGCTCCTAACTTTTCGCGTTTCAGCGTCACCGCGGTGATCGCCGAACTCGCCGAAGAGGATCGCAAGGGCGGGGCCAGTTTCCCTTAAAGTTGTTTCACCATACCGCGCCGGGCCGCGCCGAGGCCGCTCTCGACAGCCGCGAGCGCGGCCAAAATCGACAGGCTTGAAGCGTAGTAATCGCCCGAAACGATCGGCTCCACCGGCGGGCGTTCGCGTCGATCGAGCG
>JBCCZS010000012.1:0-32292 GCA_039187035.1 Pseudomonadota bacterium
CGATCGTCGAGAGCGTCACATAGGTCCCGTCAATCCGAGCCACGATCGGGTCGCTGCGGCGCGCCGGGCGCCCGTCCGGCGCGACGCCGCCGGTCGCTTCGGCTTGCGTCTGCGCGGCCGCGCGGCGCAACTCGTCGACGATCCAGAGGCCTGAAATCATCAAGACGACGCCGGACGCGGCCGAATAGGCGATCCCGCCGCGGGTCGGCAGCCATTGGACGAATTCGGCGACGCCGCCGGCGACCGCGCGGGCCGCGAACGCGCCGCCGCGGGCGATCGCCCGCCCGACAAGCACCGCGCCGCGCCACAAGGCGGCGTCGAGCGCGCCCAAGACGCGCCAAATCGTTGCGATGAGGTAGGCCAAACGCCCCGCCGCATACGCGGCCGCCCGCGCGATTACGCGCAGGCCCAGGTCGCGGCGCGCGCCGGCGTTATCGGCCATGGGCGCGCTCCATCGCGCAGGGGCGCGCCGAGGCCGGAAATCGTCCCGCGTTTCGATGGTCCAAAGCGGCCTGCGCCGTGGGGGTCGCGCCGTTCGTTGACACCTTAAAGGCCCCTGCTTATCTCACGACCACTCTCGACGAGCGACGGGCCGATGCGCGCGCGATCTGCGCGCGCCGCCGGCCGTCGCCCCGACCGCGAACGGATTTCCTCAGTATGGCGCTTCTCGGCATCGCAAAAAAGATTTTCGGCTCCGCTAACGACCGGCGGCTGAAGCCCATGTGGAAACGCGTCGAAGCGGTTAACGCGCTCGAAGCCGAAACGGCCGAACTCAGCGACGCGGGACTGATAGAGCGCACCGAAGAATTAAAGCGACGGGTGCAAGAAGGCGGTGAAAGCCTTGATAGCGTTTTAGAAATCGCCTTCGCCACCGTGCGCGAGGCGGCCAAGCGCGCCCTCGGCCAGCGCCATTATGACGTGCAATTGCTCGGCGGGATGGTGCTGCACGGGGGCGACATCTCCGAAATGAAAACCGGCGAAGGCAAGACGCTCGTCGCGACCTTGCCGGTGTATCTGACCGCGCTCGCGGGCGCGGGCGTCCATGTCGTCACCGTGAACGACTACCTCGCCGCGCGCGACGCGGAGTGGATGGGCCGTGTTTACGAGCGCCTCGGTATGACGACGGGCTGCATCGTCCACGGCCTCACCGACATGGAGCGCCGCGCCGCCTACGCCGCCGACATCACCTACGGGACCAACAACGAATTCGGCTTCGACTATTTGCGCGACAACATGAAGTCGACGATGGACGAAATGGTCCAGCGCGGCCACGCCTTCGCGATCGTCGACGAGGTGGACTCGATTCTGATCGACGAGGCGCGCACGCCCCTGATCATTTCCGGCCCCACGGACGACAAGTCCGAACTCTACCTGGCGATCGACGGACTTATTCCGCGCCTCGAGCCGGAGCATTACGAAATCGACGAGAAACAACGCTCCGTCGTTTTGACCGAAGAGGGCAACGAAGAGATCGAGGACAGGCTGCGCGAGGCGGAGCTTCTTGAGGGCGACAGCCTCTACGACGCCGGCAACATCTCCATCGTCCACCACGTCAATCAGGCGCTACGCGCGCACAAAATGTTCGAGCGCGACAAAGACTATATCGTCCGTGGCGGGAAGGTCGTGATCATCGACGAGTTCACGGGGCGGATGATGGAAGGCCGGCGCTGGTCGGAAGGCCTCCACCAGGCGGTCGAGGCCAAAGAAGGCGTCGACATTCAGCCGGAGAACCAGACCCTCGCCTCGATCACGTTCCAAAATTACTTCCGCTTGTACAAAAAGCTCGCCGGCATGACCGGTACGGCGCTTACGGAGGAAGCCGAGTTCGGCGACATTTACGGCCTCAACGTCTCCGAGGTCCCGACCAATAAGCCGATCGCCCGTCTCGACATGGACGACGAGCTCTACATGACGGCGGACGAGAAATATAAAGCGATCGCGGTGCAGATCGCCGACTGCTACAAGCGCGCCCAACCCGTTCTGGTCGGGACGGTTTCAATCGAAAAATCCGAGCTTCTTTCCTCGCTTCTCCAGGACAAGAAATTTTTCCGAGACGTGGCCGGAACGCTGCGCGAACGCGCCGCCGCGCTGAAGGAAAAAGAAGCCGAGTTCAAAACGGAACTGGAAGAACAGGCCGACTATCTGGAGAGCCTCGCGGCGCAAAAGGTCCCCGTACCCCATAATGTTTTGAACGCACGCTACCACGAGCAAGAGGCCGAAATCGTCGCGCAGGCCGGCGCGCCCGGCGCGGTCACGATCGCGACCAACATGGCGGGCCGCGGAACCGACATTCAACTCGGCGGCTCGGTCGATCTGGAATTGATGAAGTCGCTCTCTGAAGACGACGACGAGGGCGCGATCGCGCAGAAACGCGCCGAAATCGAGATCCGGATCGCCGGGGCCAAAAAAGAAGCGCTGGACGCCGGCGGCCTTTTCGTTCTTGCAACCGAACGTCACGAGAGCCGGCGCATCGACAATCAGCTGCGCGGCCGATCGGGCCGCCAGGGCGATCCGGGTACGACGAAATTCTTCCTTTCGCTCGAAGACGACCTGATGCGGATCTTCGGATCGGGCATGGAAAACATGCTGAAAAAGTTCGGCATTCAGCCGGACGAGTCGATCGAACATCCCTGGTTCACCAAGGCGGTCGAGACGGCGCAAAAGAAAGTCGAGCAGCGCAATTTCGATATGCGCAAGAACGTCCTCAAATATGACGACGTCATCAACGACCAGCGCAAAGCGATTTTCGAGCAGCGCATCGAGTTCATGTCGGCGGACGCGGTCGACGACATTGTCTTGGACATGCGCGAGCAATTGCTCGACGACGTCGTCGCCGCGCACATTCCGCCGAAATCGTATGCGGAACAGTGGGACGTCGCCGGGTTGAAAGACGACCTGGAAGACGTGTTCGACAAGCAATTCGCGGTCGATGATTGGGCGGCGGAGGAAGGCGTCGCCGACACCGAGATCGTCGAGCGCCTGCAAGAGGAAACCGGCAAACTCGCCGCGCAACGGGCGGCCGAGCTGGGCCCGGACACGATGCGCCGGGTCGAGAAAGCATTCCTCCTCCATGTTCTTGATACGAACTGGCGCGAGCACCTCCAGCAACTGGACCATTTGCGATCGGTCGTGTGGATGCGCGGCCACGCCCAACGCGACCCCGTCAACGAGTTCAAGACCGAAGCGTTCGCGCTGTTTGAAAGCCTTCTGGACGGCTTGCGCCGGGACGTAACGCGCATGTTGATGCGCGTTCAGGTGCGCGCTGCCGAAGACGCAGCGCCCCCCCGCCGCGACATCGCCATGACGGAAACCAAGATCGACGCGTCGACCGGCGAAAATGAAATGGAACCGCTCGTCATCCCGCGGGGCCGCTCGGCCGGCCTCAGCACGCTCGCCGGGAAACAGCGCGCCGCGACGATCGACCCGAACGATCCGACGACGTGGGGACGGGTCTCCCGCAACGCGCCGTGTCCGTGCGGGTCGGGCCGCAAGTTCAAACACTGCCACGGCGCGATCGCCCGCGTCGAAACATCGGCGTAGACGCACGCGGCGCCACGACGCCGTCGGACGGATCAGGCCGCCGAGGCGCGGCGCGCTAAAGCTCCGGCAAATCCGTCTTTGTACGGTCGGTCACGACGTCGCCGGTGTTCAGAACGCCCGCCTTTTCGATCATCATGATCCAGCATTCGGCCTCGGCGACAGGCCGGTGCGTCGTCCCCTTCGGCACGACGAGCAAATCGCCCTCCTCCAGCGGAACGTCCTCCGCCCCCGGAAATTCCATAACGAACCGGCCTTTGACGACGAAGAACGCCTCGTCGGCGTCGTCATGTTTGTGAAAGTCGAACGCGCCTTCGATCTTGGCGAGCCGAACCTCCTGCCCGTTGACCCGCGCCGCAATCGCGGGCGACCAGGGCTCCGAAATGCGGTCGTACGCGCCGGGAATGTTGAGTTTTTTCATACTTCGGGGCGCCGCCGCGCGCTTATTTCACCGCCGCGACGACTTTCTCGGCCGCATCTTCCAAATCGTCCGCCGGCGTAATTGCGAGGCCGCTTTCGCTCAGAATGCGTTTGCCTTCGTCGACGTTGGTGCCTTCCAAACGCACGACGAGCGGGACCTCAAGGCCGACTTCTTTCACTGCGGCGATAACGCCCTCGGCGATGACGTCGCAGCGCATAATGCCGCCGAAGATGTTGACGAGAATGCCTTTCACGCCCGGGTCGGAGGTGATGATTTTAAAGGCCTCGGTGACTTTTTCTTTTGTTGCGCCGCCGCCGACGTCGAGAAAGTTCGCGGGCTCGGCGCCGTAGTGCTTGATGATGTCCATCGTCGACATGGCGAGGCCGGCCCCGTTCACCATGCAGCCGATGTCGCCGTCGAGCTTGACGTAAGAGAGATCGAATTCCGCGGCTTTGCGCTCAAACGGGTCTTCCTCGGTCTCGTCGCGCAATTCGGTGACGCTCGGTTGGCGGAATAAACCGTTGTCGTCGAACGAGACTTTCGCGTCGAGGACGCGCAGATCGCCGTTCGTCATGACGATCAGCGGGTTAATTTCCAGCATCGCCATATCTTTGTCCGTAAACGCCGCATAGAGCGTTTTGATCAGCGCGCCGCATTGCTTGGACGCCGCGCCCGACAAGCCGAGCGCCTTGGCGACGCGCCGCCCGTGATGGGGCATGACGCCGGTCGCCGGGTCGACCTCGATCGTGTGGATTTTCTCCGGCGTTTCTTCGGCGACTTCTTCGATATTCATGCCGCCTTCGGTCGACGCGATGAAGGCGACGCGGCCGGTCGCGCGGTCGACGAGCGCGGAGAGGTAAAGCTCGGTCTCGATGTCGGCGCCGTCTTCAATGTAGATGCGGTTGACCTGTTTGCCCTCGGGGCCGGTCTGTTTCGTCACGAGCGTCGCGCCCAGCATCTGGCGGGCGAAATCGGCCGCCTCGGCCGGGCTCTTCGCGAGGCGCACGCCGCCTTTTTCGCCCGCCTCCGGTTCCTTGAAAGAGCCCTTGCCGCGACCGCCCGCGTGGATCTGCGCTTTGACGACGTAGAGCGGGCCTGGCAGCGCGCCGGCGGCGGCCTCGGCGGCGTCCGCCGACAAGACGACGACCCCGTCCGCGACGGGCGCGCCGAAGTCTTTCAGAAGAGCTTTCGCCTGGTATTCGTGGATGTTCATGGGGACGTCCGAGCCTCTCAAAACTTCGCGTCACGCGTGCGCGGGACTTGGCGCGCCGCCGTTTCGGTCTAAAGGCCGCCTGTCCCCGGCGCAATGAAACGCCGCTTTCCTCTGCAGCCTCGCTGCGGTATTATGCCGCAAAGGAGACGCTTCGCATGCCTCCGTCATGCAACAACTACAGCGGGTTCAAGGGCGGCGCGCGCGGGCGCAACGCAAACGACAATGAACCGCCCGTGGTCCGACAGCTTCTCTATTCGAGCCTCGCGACGCCCGCCTTCGACGAGGCCGACCTCGGCGCCCTCGTGGCGACGGCGCAGCGCAACAACCGCCGGAGCGGCGTGACGGGGCTTTTGCTCTACGGGGAGCGCGCCTTCATGCAGCTTTTGGAGGGCGCCGAAGCCGACGTCGACACGGTGTTCGACCGGATCCGCCGCGACCCCCGCCATGAGCATTTGCGGATCGTGCATACGGGCGACGCGCCGGATCGCGTTTACAAGAACTGGAGCATGGGGTTCCGCCCGCTCGCGCAACACATTGATTCGACCGCCGTGTTCGAGCTGTCGCGCCGCAAGCTTGAAGAGAAGGTCGCGTCGGTTAAACCGATGGAGATCGGCGTTTTCATGCGCGCTTTTTACGACACCGCATTCCCGGAAGAGCGCGGGCGGTGACGCTTAGCCGGGGCGGCGCAGCAACGCCGTCGCCTGTCCGGGCGGGCTGTCGAGCGACGAGCTAATCTGCACAACCTCAAATCGATCGCCCACTTGATCGGCTAGAAACGCGCGCGTTTGAAACGTCGCGCAGTGGTTCGCCCCCTCGGACTTGTCGTTCAGCGCGACCGCGCCCGCCGACAAAAGCGCCTCGCGCGTGAGCGTCACTTGCGACAAGCCGGGATGGTCCTCGTCATGGAATGTGACGATGACGAACCCGCCGGGCTTCACGATCCGGGCGAATTCGTCGAGCCATTCGTTTTGCGTCGCGATCTTCAGATGCGTGAAGACCGAGACGAGGTAAACGACGTCGAAAGCGGCGTCGTCGAAGGATAGCGGCGGCTGAAGCCGGTTCTGCGAGAATGTGCCGGGCAAGTTATCAGCACACCAACGAACGAGGCGCGGATTGTAATCGACGCCGAAAATCTCGGCCTTGGTCAACGCCGGCAGATGGCGCGTGACGCGCCCGCACCCGCACCCGAAGTCGAGAACGCGCGCCGAAGCAGCGAAATCTCCGCCCGCCGCATCGACGATCTCGGCGAAGTAGCGCGCCGTCTTCTCGCCGCTCGCCAAAAAGAACCGCCAATCGACGCTCGCGCTGACGAGCTGGAGCAGATAGGCCGGCGGGATCGCCAGGCCGTTGTCGTCCGCGGCCGGCGCCCGTTCGCCGCCTCGGCTGCGGTTCCACTCGTGGATCCGGTATAGCCAATGGCCCACGCCCGTCGCTTCGAGGGCGCGGCGGGCGAAAGCCTTTATATCGCCGGTCGCTTCGACGCCCCCGGCCCGCTCGGATGAGTTCTCTTTCATGGCGTTTCGCTTACGGGCGACCGCTCGGCCAGACAAGCCTTCCGCCGCCGGAACCGCCCCGCCGTTCTTGAAAAGATCGTCACGAAACCGCTTTACGGTGGGCGACGCTGCAAAACGAGGATCCGGCCATGCCCGCCAAGACCGCCCGCGACATTGAAAAAGCGTATTCCACGAAGCAATTCGTCGCAAAATTGCGCCGCCTTGCGGACGCGCTGGAGACCGGCAAGCGCTTCTCAATTCAGGTAGCGGGCGAGCGCATCGCCGTTCCCGCAGACGCGGTCTTCAACATCGAACACGAACGGGGCGACGGCGAAGAAGAAGTCGAATTTCAACTCAAATGGAAAACCGACGGCTAAACGCCGCGCCCTCACGCGCCCGTGCGCCGCAATCGGGTTGACAGGCGGGCGCGGCGACCGTCTACCGGGCGCTCGCCGTCAATCGGGAGGGTTTGCGATGGAGATCGACGTCGCCGTCGTCGGGGCCACGGGCAATGTGGGCCAAGAAATGCTGGCGATTTTGGCCGAGCGCGCCTTCCCCGTCGGGACCGTGCACGCCCTCGCCTCGCGCCAATCGATCGGCCGCGAGGTTTCGTTCGGCGATCGCACGCTGAAATGCCAAGACCTGGACCAGTTCGATTTCGCGCGGGCGCGGATCGCGCTCTTCGCCGCCGGCGGCGAGGTCGCTAAACGGCACGCGCCGAAGGCCGCCGCAGCGGGCTGCATCGTCATCGACAATTCATCGGCGTTCCGGATGGACCCGGACGTTCCGTTGATCGTGCCCGAAGCCAACGCCGCCGCCGTCGACGGTTTCGCCAAAAAGAACATTATCGCCAATCCGAATTGCTCGACGGCGCAACTCGTCGTGGCGCTGAAGCCCTTGCACGAACGCGCGGTGATCAAGCGGGTCGTCGTCGCGACTTACCAGTCAACGTCCGGGGCGGGCCGCGCCGCGATGGACGAACTCTTCACACAGACCAAAGGCAACTACGTCAACGACAGTCAGGAAACGCCGAATTTCACCAAACAGATCGCCTTCAACGTCATCCCGCATATCGACGACTTCATGGAGGACGGCTTCACCAAAGAAGAATGGAAGATGACGGCGGAGACGAAGAAGATCTTGGATCCGAAGATCAAGCTCGTCGCGACCTGTGTGCGCGTGCCGACCTTCGTCGGCCACGCTGAAGCCGTGCATGTGGAGTTCGACAATCCGATCGACGACGACGAAGCCCGCGACATCTTGCGGGCGGCGCCCGGCCTTCTCGTCGTCGACAAGCGCGAAGACGGCGGCTACGTCACGCCCGTTGAAAGCGCGGGCGACTTTGCGACATTCGTCAGCCGGGTCCGCGTCGATCCGACGGTCGACAACGGCCTCGCTTTTTGGTGCGTGTCGGACAATCTGCGCAAAGGCGCGGCGCTCAACGCCGTTCAAATCGCCGAAACGCTTCTGAACCGCGGCCATCTTTCGGGCCGGCTCGGCGCGGGCGAAGGCGCCGCGCAATGACCCCCCGCGCGCCAAGGCGTCGCGCCATGACCCCCGCGCGGGAAAGCGCGGCGCAATGACCCCCGCGCGCCCGGCTGCGATCGGCGCGCCGGCGCCCCGCACGCTTGTCCTCGAAACCCGGCGCGGCCTGATTGCGGCGGTCGCGGCCTACACGATGTGGGGCCTTTTCCCGCTATTCTTTCGCTTGTTTGACGGCGCGTCGGCCTTTGAGGTGCTCGCGCACCGGATCGCCTGGTCGCTACCGGTCGCCGCGCTCGTTCTATCCGTACGCAAACAATGGCGCGAGACGTTGACGGCGTTCATGACGCCGGCCGTCGTCGGCATGCTGGCCGCCAGCGCGGCCGTCATTTCGTTCAATTGGTTGGTCTACGTCTGGTCCGTGTTCAACGACCGCGTGATGGAGGCGAGCCTCGGCTATTACATCAACCCGCTGATGTACGTCGCCGCCGGCGTCCTTTTTCTCGGCGAGCGATTAACGCGGCTGAAGGCGGCCTCGGTCGCGTTGGCGAGTCTCGGCGTTTTGATCCTGAGCGTCGGCGGCGGGGTTTTTCCTTGGGTCTCGCTTGCGCTCGCGGTGTCGTTCACGGGCTACGGTTTCTTACGCAAGACCGTGAAGACGGGCGCCGTGCCCGGGCTGTTCGTGGAAATCGTCTTTTTGACCCCCTTCGCGCTCGGATACCTCTGGTGGCTCGGCGCGACCGGCGCGGCGCATTTTCCGGACGCGGGGCTCGCGCAACAAACGTTCTTTGCGCTCGCGGGGCCCGTCACCGTTCTGCCGTTGACGCTTTTCGCCCTCGCGGCGAGGCGGCTCACGCTGACGACGCTCGGCTTTATTCAGTATATCGGCCCGACGCTGCAGTTTTTCTGCGGTTTGGCGTTCGGCGAGCCGTTCACGGTTCACCACGCGATCTGCTTCGGCTTAATCTGGACCGCGCTCGCCCTCTTCAGTTTCGACGCGGCGCGAAGGAGCCCGACATCATGACCGATCTTCCCCCGGCCGAGCGGATCGCCGTCGGCGACTTTTCATTGAGCGTCCATCAAGCAGGGCCCGAGGCCGGGCCGGCGGTCATGCTCGTCCACGGCTGGCCGGAAATAGCATACTCATGGAAACGCCAGATCGGACCGCTGGCGGACGCGGGCTATCGCGTCATCGCGCCCGACCTGAAAGGCTTCGGCGCCTCCGACGCGCCGACGGACAAAGCGCATTACGACGTGCGGGCCATGACCGGGGATTTGGTCGGCCTCCTTGACGCGCTCGAAATCGACCGGGCCGTTTTCGTCGGCCATGACTGGGGCGGCGCGCTGGTCTGGCCGACCGCGCAATTGCATCCGGACCGCGTCGCCGGCGTCGTCGGCGTGTGCACGCCGCACCGCTCGCCCGCGGTCATCGAACCGGTGTCGATCCTGCAAAAGCGCTACGGCGACACCCATTACATCGTCCAATTCCAAGAAGAAGGCGCGATGGAAGCGCTCTTCACAGGCGAAGAGGAACGCTTTTTTAGGACCATGTTCCGTCGGTCGGGGCCCCGCGCAGTATGGGAGAAGTTGGGCCCGGCGATTTACGATTTGCCGCGCTGGTTCAAAGCGAACCTGCCGGCCGATCCCAAAGCGATGGTGATGGGCGACGAGGACCTCGCCGTCTACGTGGATGCTTACAAGCGGTCCGGCTTCCACGGCGGATTAAATCTGTACAGAAACATCGACGCGAATTGGGAAACCTTGAAGGCGGTCCCATCGACGATCGAGCGCCCCGCCCTGTGGATCGGCGCTGCGGACGATCCGTTTCTGCCGCTCGAATGGGCCGTCGAGTTGGACGACCTTATCCCCGACCTTGAAAAAACGCTGATCGAGAAATGCGGCCACTGGATGATGTGGGAGCGCCCGGCGGAGTTGAACGCGGCGCTGCTCGACTGGTTGGACCGACGGTTTCCGACCTAGTCCGTTTCCGGGTCCGTTATCGGAAAAACGCGATTTGGTTGGCGACGGCGAGGAGCGCGCCGTCGGGCGACCACAGGCGCGCGCGCTGATCATAAGCGCCGTCGCGGATCGCGTCGCTGTCGGTCTCGACCAAAAGCGGGCGATCGCCGACGGACGCGACTTGCGCCTCAGACGCCATCAGATGCAGCGAAAAAGAGACGGTCGAGCCCATACGCAGCTGCTTGGAGACGAAAAAGACGCGCGGCATCGGCGTATCGGCGACCGCCAAGAGGCCGGGCGCGTCTAGCGGCCGTCCGTCAACAGACCGAATCCACGTCATGGAGCGCGGGCGTGCATTGTCTTGAAACGGCGCGCCCTCAAATTGGCGTTGCTCAAATCGTTTGAGCCAGCGCGGGCCGATTTCCGTCGGCATGACGTCGACGGTCTCGGGCGCAGGAGCCTGCGGCGCGGTTTCATTGAACGCGACGTCCGACGACTTGCGGATCGACGTGACGATATCGGCGGAAAAGAGCGGCGTCGTCGGCGCGTCGCTCGCGCGCATCGTCACGCGCCAGAAATCCGTCCGCGACCGCGCGCTGATCTTTTCGACATAGATGTCGACGTCGCCTTCTTTGATCGCCGCCGGAAAGACGGCGTTGACGCTGACGAGATCGCCCCGCGCATCCGGCTCGGCGCGCACCGCGACGAGCGCAAGCGCTAGCGCCCAACCGCCGAACGCGCTGTCGAAATTCCAATAGTCCGTCGAGACCGGCGCCCGGTAGCGCCCCTCGCCCGTCCGTTCCAGCGTCAAGGCGGCGTCAAGCGCGAACGTCATCGGCGCGCTCCTTTCTCATAAGGCGGCGTAAACGGCGTCGAGCAAACGCACTGCGCGCGGATCGCCGATCAGATGCGGCGACATTTTATTCATGACATAGACGATCGACAGCTTGCGCTCCGGATCGACGACGATGCACGACCCGCCGGACCCGCCATGGCCGAATGCGCGCGGGTTCGGTCCGTAATGTCCGCTTTTGTTGCTCATGATCCCGGCGGCCCACCACAAATGGAACGGCAATACGAGGTCGTCGCCGTCGATGCGCACGTCGAAAACGGCCGGGTCGACCGTTCCGTCGACAAACCTCACGCAAAGACGCGCCAGACCCGACGCGCTCGCGTGAACGTTTGAGGCCGGAATTTCCGCCCGCGCCCAGTCGCGCCGCGCGACGCGAGCGGGCGACGACCAGGGCTTTAAAAACGCAATGCGCCGAATGTCGGTGATCTCGCCGAGGTCCGGCGCGCGCGGCGGCTTCAGCATGTCGACTGTTCTGTCGAATTCGGCGTCCGTCAGCCCGCAACGCACGTCGAGGTCCGGGTAGTCCGCCCGCAATGTCTCGCCGACGGTGCGTCCGGTGACGCGTCGCAACACCTCGCCGGCGATAAAGCCGTATGTCTGCGGATGATAAGCGGACGCCGAGCCCGGCGCGAACAGGGGCGCCATGGCGGCGACGCGCCCGGCGGTCAGATCCCAATCAAGCCAGTCGGCGGGCGCGATCTCATCGGCAAAGCCCACAAGGCCCGCTTGGTGAGACATCGCCATGCCGAGCGTAATGGTCTCTTTGCCCGCCGCGGCGAAGGCCGGCCAGTAATGCGCGACCGGCGCGTCATAGTCGAGCCGGCCAGCGGCGACCTCGCGCGCGATCAAGAGCGCGGTCACGGCTTTGCCGCTGGAGTAGATCCCGACCATGGACGCATGCGACCAGGGCGTCGTGCGGGCTTTGTCCGCATACCCCCCGACGAGGTCGACGAGGAGCCCGTCCGGCCCCGCTACCGCAAACGCCGCGCCAAGTTCCGATCCATCCTCGAAATTCGCGGCGAACGCCGCGCGAACGTCGGCGAACCGCGGGTCGACAAAGCCGTCTATCGAACCGTCGTCGGCCACCGCGCCTGCGCCTTAAAGCGCGACTTCGAGGGTCGCCTCGGTCTGCGCTTTGACGTCGTCCACATGGACGTCCGGCGCCAACTCAACGACGCGCATGCCCTTGCCGCGCTGCACCTCAAAAACCCCCAGATTTGTAATCACCATGTCGACCACCGCCCGGCCGGTCAGCGGCAGGGAACATTGGTGCAACAGCTTCGGCGCACCTGATTTTGACGTGTGGTCCATCACGACGACGACGCGTTTGACGCCGGCGACAAGATCCATCGCCCCGCCCATGCCTTTGACCATTTTGCCCGGGATCATCCAATTGGCGAGGTCGCCGGTTTCCGAGACCTCCATCGCCCCGAGGATCGACAGGTCGATATGCCCTCCGCGGATCATCCCGAACGAATCGGCGCTGGAGAAATAAGAGGACTTGGGAATTTCCGTAATCGTTTGTTTGCCGGCGTTGATGAGGTCAGGGTCGACTTCGTCGTCATACGGAAAAGGCCCCATGCCGAGCATGCCGTTTTCCGACTGGAGGGTCACGTCCATCCCGTCAGGGATGAAATTGGCGACGAGCGTCGGGATGCCGATCCCGAGATTGACGTAGAAGCCGTCTTGCAATTCTTTTGAGGCGCGCTCCGCGAGGCCGTTGCGATCCCAGGGCATTTATGTGGCTCCTTTCGTCAGTAAATTAGCCGCTTTCGCGGCAACGTCTTGGGCGTCGACGGCATCCGCCGGCGTTGCGCTTATCAGTACTGTCCATATCGTCAGAAAGATAATCGGCAGCCCCCAAACAATCAGGAACAGCGCGCCGGTTTTCAGCCATTTGGGTACGGGATGATAGATTTCGACGATCTGCGGCGCCGCCTTGCGCATCGCGGCAGCCGTATACTTTAGATCCGCCCCTTGGCGCACGCTCGTTACGAGCCAGATCAACGTCATCACCAATCCCGCCAGCGCGAGCGGCACGCTTAAATGCGCGCGCGTCGACGATATCTCCGCATAAAGAACAAGCAGCAACGACTCCACGACAAGGAAGATGTTCACGCGGTTGTTGAGCGTGTTTTCCTCGTGAAGGGTCAGCTGCACGATCACGTTAAGATCGAGTTCGCCTTTGGTTCGTGCGGTATTATCAGCGGCGACGTCGCTCATGGCTCTATCGCGGGCGTCAGGCCCGCTCGCGGGTCGTGCGTTGTTCGATGCGCTTTTCGTGCTCGCCGACGAGGAGGCGTTGCACGAAAATGCCGGGCGTGTGGATTTGATCCGGGTCCAGCGCGCCGGCCGGCACCAGTTCTTCAACTTCGGCGACGGTCGTTTTGCCCGCCGTCGCCATCATCGGGTTAAAGTTCCGCGCGGTCTTGCGGTAAACGAGATTGCCTTCCGGGTCCGCTTTCCAGGCTTTGACGATCGACAGGTCGGCGACAAGGCCGGTTTCGAGAATATACGTCTCGCCGTCGAATTCTTTGTGTTCTTTGCCCTCTGCGATCAGCGTGCCGACGCCGGTCTTGGTGTAAAAACCCGGAATGCCGGCCCCGCCCGCCCGGCAGCGTTCCGCGAGCGTTCCTTGCGGGTTGAACTCCAGCTCCAGTTCTTTAGCGAGGAATTGGCGTTCAAATTCTTTGTTTTCGCCGACGTAAGACGAGATCATCTTTTTGATCTGGCGGGTCTCAAGCAGCATGCCGAGGCCGAAACCGTCGACGCCGGCATTGTTGGAAATCACGGTGAGGTCGCTCGCGCCGCTGTCGCGCAGCGCCAGGATTAAATTTTCCGGAATGCCGCACAGGCCGAAGCCGCCGGCCATCACGGTCATGCCGTCGAAGACGAGCCCCTCAAGCGCGCTCGCCGCATTATCGTATTGCTTTTCCATGCTCTCGCCTCCGCGCTCATCCGTGGGCCGCGTCCGGGCGTTGGCTAGCGCATCGCGCAGGCGGCGTCCACGTTAAGCGCACGCGCGCCGCCCGGCGATCGGGGCGGCGGCGTGATGAGGCTGACTGGCTCGCTTGGCGCGCGCGGCCCGGCGCGCAAGCGCATCCCCTTGGCGAGGAGTTTGACGGCCTCCCAATGGATGCCGCCGATCACCGCAAGGGTCATCAGCGGGTAGCGCCGAAACGCGCGCATCAAGGCGGCGTCCGACATCTCTTCGCGCGCGCCCGCGAACGAGGCGTGGAAGATCACGCCGTCAGCGTCGGTCTGCCGGATCGCAAGGCGAAGCGTGTCCCCCGGCGCGTTGACGCGAAACCAGTAGCGCGTCTCCATCGCCATAAAAGGAGACACGTGCAGGCGTTTGTCCGCCTGGTGACGAATGACCGGCGCATACGGATCGTCGACGGCGGCGAGGTAGGCGTGGCGCTCTCCGAAAGTCGAAGAGACTTCGTAGAGGACGGATTCCAATGTCCCGTCCGCGCGATAGCCGTAATAGACGCTGATCGGGTTGAAGACGTAGCCGAGCATGCGCGGGTAGCACAAAAGCCGGATCGGGCCGTCGGCGACGAAGCCCGCCCGGCGCAGTTCGCCGCGCACGTACGCGCCGATGTCGTCGGCCGCACCCGTCCCGTGGTCGCGATCGTAAAAGGAGTAAAAGTTGAACTTGCCGCGCGAAAACCGACGCAACCGCGCGTCAAGCGCCGACAGCGCGTCGACGTCGACCATCAGCGAAAAGACGTCGTAACCCAGTTGATGCGCTTTCGGGCGCAAGCGCCGGTGAACGACGCGCCCGTGGTAAAGCGACGCGTCGCTCATGCGGCGAGCGCAGGCTCCGGCAACCGAATGCGGCCGGATTCGTTCGCAACGGTCCACGGCCGGCGCACGGCGCCAAGCGCTTCGGCGACGGCGAGCCCGGCTTGCGCGCCGTCTTCGTGAAAGCCCGCGCCGAAATGCGCGCCGCAATACCACACGCCCCCGCCGCCTTGCAGCGACCAAAGCCGGTCCTGGGCCGCGTCGGCGTCAAGGTCGTACATCGGATGGTCGTAAACAAAGCGCGCGACGACGGCGTCCTCGCGCACCTCGCGCACGGGATTGAGCGTCACGAAAACGTCCTCTGCGCAGGTCAAATTCTGCAAACGGTTCATCCAATAGCTGACCGACGCGCCGCCGTCCGGCCGGTCGGCGCCAATGTAATTCCAGCTCGCCCAGGCGCGCCGCCGCCGCGGCATCAAATTGGCGTCGAAATGCATGACGGCTTCGTTGGTTTGATAGCGGAACGCGCCGAGCACGTCTTCTTCTTGTGCGGAGGGCTCGTCCAAGAGCGCGAGGGCCATGTCGGCGTGCGTCGCGAGGACGACCGCGTCGAACCGGTCGCGCCCGCCTTTCGCGTCGACGACGCATGCGCCGTCCGGTCCGCGGTCGATCCGTGCGACGGGGGTCGAGAGGCGCGCAGCCCCTGCAAACGGCGCGGCGATCTTCTCGACATAACGGCGCGAGCCGCCCGAGACGGTTCGCCAGACCGGCATGTCGAGGACCTGCAGCAACCCGTGATTGGCGAAAAACCGAAAGAACGCGTCCGCCGGAAAATCCAGAATGTCGGCCGACGGGGTCGACCAGATCGCGGCCGCCATCGGTTCTAGGAAATCCCGGGCGAACGCGCGCCCGAGCCCCTCGCGTTTGACAAAATCACGCAAGGCGATCTCTGCGCCGGAACCGGACGCGACTGCGGCGCGCGCCGCCTTATGAAACCGAACGATGTCCACGAGCATGCCGTAGAAGCGCGGCGAGAGAAGATTGCGCCGGCTCGCGAAGACCGACGACAGCGTGCGCCCGCAATACTCCATCGACCCGCCGCGCATCGATGCGGCGAACGACATGCACGACTCTTCCGTGGCAACGCCGAGCTCGGCGAACAGCGCCGTCAGGTTGGGATAATTGGCGTCGTTATAGACGATAAAGCCCGCGTCGACGGGCGTTGCGCCGCCGGCGGTCGGCACGTCGACCGTGTTCGCATGTCCGCCGAGCCGCGCGTCGGCTTCGTAAACCACAACCTCATACGCCTTCGACAAGAGCCAAGCGGCGGTTAAGCCCGAGACCCCGGACCCGACGACGGCGATGCGCGAGCCGGGGGCGAGCGCGCGGGGCGGCTTGGCGTCAAAAGGCATGGCGAACAGTCTCCTCGACGCCAGGCGCGGCGCCGTTCATGGGGCCGCGTTACGGCGAGCGCGTGGACAGTCGGGGGATTCGACGACGGTGCGACATTATCGCACGAGGCTACGCGGCCCGTCGGGCGGCGGATCAAGCGCCGTCGTCGGACGCGCACCAATTGCGCCATTCGCCGTCCGGGACCTGCATGTTCGGTGATCCGCCGGCCCCGACCCGCGTACTATTTACGGTTGCTGGATGGACGCGTATGATCAGAGCTGTTGTTGCTGTAGGACCGCGAACCGAAAACGTGACGCCCTCGACCACGCCCGTGCCAGCGCCCGGCCCCGCCGGCGATGAGTTGAACGCCCTGCTCGCGCGCGTCGCGACGCACGGCGACAAAGAAGCTTTTGGCCGCCTGTACGCGCATTTCGCGCCGCGCGTGAAGGGGTACCTTCTACGCATCGGCGCGCAATCCGAACAGGCGGAGGATCTCGCCCAGGAGACGATGTTGAAAGTCTGGCGCAAGGCGCAGCTTTTCGACCCGTCAAAGGCGTCCGCCGCAACCTGGATTTACACCATCGCGCGCAATATCCGCATCGACGCCCTGCGCCGGCGCGCAAAAGACGATTTGCCGGCCGAGGAACCCATGTTGACGCCGGAGGAAGAGCCGCAGGCCGACGCCGTCATGGAGCGCCGCCAACGGGACGCCCGCATCCGCGCCGCTTTCGGCGCGCTACCGCCCAATCAATATGACGTGGTGCGCTTGCACTTCATTGAAGATGAACCCCATTCAGCTATCGCCGAACGCCTCGATCTGCCTTTGGGCACCGTGAAATCGCGATTGCGCCTCGCCTTCGGGCGGATACGAAAAGAATTAGGAGAACTCGATGTCTGATCGCTCCGCGCATCGGCATCCGCGCTCGGAAACGCTGGCGCTTTACGCGGCCGGCGGCCTGGACGAAGCGCGCGCCGTGGTGGTCGCCACGCACTTGACGATTTGCGACGAGTGCCGCCTTGAAGTCCGCGACTGGGAAGCGCTCGGCGGGATCGCGCTCGAGACCGTCGAGCCGGCCCCGATGTCCGACAACGCCTTAACCGACTTCTGGGCGCGCGCGGAAGGCGCCGAGCCGGCCACGCTGCCGGCTTCGTTGCGTGCGGCGAACGACTTCCCGCTCGAAGCCGCGCAGCCGCTGCGCCGCTACTTGAAGAACGGTCTCGACGGCGTGCCGTGGAAGACCGTCGCGCCGGGGCTCGCGCAGCATATTTTGCAGGCCGAGGGCTATCGACCGGGCGTGCTGCGTCTGTTGAAGATTGCGCCGGGCGTGAAGATTCCCGTCCACGGTCACAAGGACAACGAAGTCACGCTCATCCTACGCGGCGCCTATCATGACCATCTCGGCGTCTTCCAAGAAGGCGACTTCGCCGACCTGGACGAGGACGATCAGCATGCGCCCGTCGCGATCGGCGACGAGGACTGCATCTGCCTGATCGCGACCAGCGCGCCCTTGGCGTTCAAGTCCGTCGTCGGCAAAATCGTCCAGCCCTTCATCGGCCTCTAAAGGCGCGCTGCGACGAGCCGTCGCCGACAAGCGACGAGTCGCGCCGCCGTGAACCCCCGTGCGATGAATTGAACGCGGGATGCGCCGAACGGCGGGCCCTCCCTCTTCTCTCCATGCGGATCGATCACCAGATGGTTGGTGTCGAAACAAAAAGGAGAGAAATCGATGGAAAAAGTTGTCGCCACTATCTTTGCGGTCGTCGTCGTCGCTGCTGCGGCGTTCCCGGCGGTCTACACGACCCTGGCTCTTGCGTAAGGTCGTGTGCGGATCGCTCACGAACCGGCTTGACGGGTTAACCCCCCGCCAGCCGTCGGCGCGCCGCCTCCAGGTCGTCGATCGTGTCCACCCCGGGAACGGCGCGGTCGACGACGCCTGCGAGGATCGTTTCGCCGTGTTCCAATATTCTCAACTGCTCTAGCTTTTCCTGCATTTCCGCCCGCCCGCGCGGGGCCGCTGCAAATCGCGCCAGCGCATCCTTCGAAAACACATATAAGCCGATATGTAAGAAGCGCTCCGGGGCGCCCTCGCCGTCCGTGTAGGGAACGGGCGCGCGTGAAAAGTAGACCGCGCGACGCACGCCGTCGGCAACCTCTTCACCCAAAACCGCTTTGACCGCCGACGGATCGTTGCAATCCGCCGCTGACGGGAACGGCGCGGCCAATGTCGTGGCAAACGGCCGGTGCTCGGCATGGATCGCGATCGCAAGATCGACGGCGTCCGGGTCGAGATCGGGCTCGTCGCCTTGGACGTTGACGATGAGGTCGGCGTCAAGCGCGCCGGCGACTTCGGCGCACCGCGCGCTCCCCGTCTCGTGGTCGGCGCGGGTCATCACCGCCCGTCCCCCGAACGCGCGTACGCACTCAACGATCCGCACGTCATCCGTTGCAACGACGACCTCGGCGACGCGCCGCGCGCGCGAGGCCCGCTCAAAAACGCGCTGGATCATGGGTTTTCCGCCGATGTCCAAAAGCGGCTTTCCCGGCAAGCGCGTCGCCGCGAACCGCGCCGGAATGACGACGGCGGCGCGCCCCGCGCTCATCGGCGCCGACCGGACGCGGCCCCCGCAAGAAAGAGCGCCGCCAGGGCCGCGGCCGTCCCGACCCCCGCGCCGGCGGCGTTCGCCACGCCGTCCCAAACGTCCATCGTGCGCACGCCGCCGAGCCGTTGCACGCCTTCAAGGAGCGCGCCGTAGAGCGCCAGGAGGACGACGGCCCAGAGCCGCCGCCGCGCCGGACCGGCGAGCGCCGCCGTGAACCCGAGCGCGGCATAGGCCGAAAAATGCGCCAGCTTGTCGCCGAGCGTCGGATCGCCGAGCAGCGCCGCCGCGATCCGGTCGGCGATACGCAGACCGTCGTCGGTGACGGCCGACCGCGGCGTAACGGTCATGTAAGTGACCGCCGCCAACAAGACGAAGAAGAGAACCGTCAGGACGCGCCGCCACCGCGGGGACAACCCTGCACTTAAAATGGCCCCCTCTGCTTCTTGCGATCCGACCGTCGTCACTCGGCGGCCTGCGCCGTTAAGCGGCGCTCCCAGTCCATCGCCGTGCGAACGATAAAATCGATGTCGTCATATCGCGGCCGCCAGCCGAGTTCGGCCCTGATCGCCGCGCAGTCGGCGATCAATTGCGGCGGATCGCCGGGGCGGCGCGGGGCGCTCTCGAACGGCAAGGGGGCCCCGGAGACCCGGCTCACCGCCTCGATCACTTCGTGGACGGAGTAGCCGCGACCATAACCGCAATTCAACGTCAGCGCGCCCTCGACCGCGTCGCCGTCGCGCAGCCGCCCGAGCGCCAACAAATGCGCTTCGGCGAGATCGCCGACATGGACGTAGTCGCGGATCGCCGTGCCGTCGGGCGTCGGGTAGTCGTCGCCGTAAATCTGCAGGTTTTCCCGTCGCGCGCCGACGGCGATCTGGGCGGCGACTTTGACGAGGTGCGTCGGTTTGCCGATCTGCCCCGCCCGGCCTTTGGGGTCCGCCCCGGCGACGTTGAAATAGCGCAGGATGACGCAGCCCATCCCATATGCCTCGGCGACGTCCTGCAGAATGCGTTCGCTCATCGCCATCGACGCGCCGTAGGGCGAAATCGATCGGATCTCCGCGCTCTCCGAAATCGGGATGCGGTCGGGCCGACCATAAACCGACGCCGTCGACGAAAAGATGAATCGTTTAACGCCCGCCTCAACGCAAACGCGAAGCAGCGAGAGCGTATTCGCGGTATTGTTGTCGTAATACCCGAGCGGGTCTTCGATCGACCGGCCGACATGGATCGAGCCGGCGAAATGGATGACCTCGTCGACGCCGCATTCGGCAATGATCCGGCGCACGGCGGCGGCGTCGCCGACGTCGGTCTCGTAGAACGGCGCCGCGGTCGGAACGAGATCGCGCGAGCCCGCGGACAAATCGTCGAGCGCGACGGCCGGTTCGCCGGCGTCCGTCAGCGCCCACATCATATGCGCGCCGACATACCCCGCTGCCCCCGTCACAAGCACGCTCATCGTCCGGCGCTCCTTTGCAACGCCGCGCTTACCCGCGCAGGCGCGTTCGTCGCGTTGTTCAGGCGTCGTTTTTGCATCAAAGGTAACCCAAGACGACCGATCACCGCGCAACGGGGCCGGCGACGCCGGCGAACGCGACCCGCGCGCACCTGTCGCCCAAAGGGATATCGCAGACCCGATTCGGCCGTCGCCGCACGCGTCGGTCGATGAATTAATCCCGCGCAGGTCTTATATCGTGTTCGCGACGAACGATTGAAGCGATGCTGAAGTTTCTTTTCGGAAACGGGGTGGAGGGCGACGCCAAAGCGCCCGACGGCCAACGGATCTACGCCGTCGGCGACGTGCACGGCTGTGCGCGCGAACTCGACGCTTTGATGTCGGCGATCGTGGCTGACGCCGCCAAGTCCAATGACGGCGACGGGTTAACCACCCAACTCGTTTTCCTGGGCGACTATGTCGATCGCGGACCGGACTCAAAAGGCGTGATCGATCGCCTGATCGCCATTCGCGAGGAAAAGCCGGAAACCGTTTTCTTGATGGGCAACCACGAGGAAGCCTTTTTGAAGTTCATCGCCGCCCCGGAGCTTTTCGCCGAGTGGCTCCACTGGGGCGGCGCGGAGACCCTGTCGAGCTACGGCGTCGAGGGGGCGTGGGCCCTCGAAGAACAAGAGCTCCAGGAGATGCTCATGGACGCGCTACCGCGTCGCCATCTCGCGTTCCTCGTCGACCTGGAAGCGCAGCGCACGCTCGGCGACTACTTCTTCGTGCATGCGGGCGTAAAGCCGGGCGTGCCGCTCGAGGAACAAAAAGAAAAAGACATGTTCTGGATCCGTGAGGAGTTTCACCAATCCGCACCGGAACAACGCCCGGACAAAACGGTGGTCCACGGACACCATCCGGTGAAAAAGCCGGAGGACCATGGCTGGCGGATCAACGTCGACACGGGCGCCTGCTGGTCGGGCAAGCTGACCGCCGTCGTCTTGGAAAACGGCAAACGGCGCTTTCTGACGACGTAAGACGCGGCCTAGGGACAGCGTCTTCTAAGAAGCGGCCTGCGCGCGATCGGAGACGAGGCGCGGGCCGCCGGCCGCCGCCAAGATCGCATGCAGCGTTTCGACCTCGCCCGCATTGTCGCCGCCGGCGAGGGCCTTGCCGTACTCCACCGCATAGTTGCCGACATGGACGAGATGGGGTTCGGGGGTCGGCAGGATCAAATGCGCGCCGCGTTGAACGGCGTCGCGCCAGCGCTCCAGCATTTCGCGTTTGAGACTGGCCGGGGCGAGGAGATACGCCGGCTCGGCCGCGCGGCAGGCGGCTTCGGAGATCACCGGCGGGCCGCCGGGACAAAGGGTCGGGCTCGACGGCCGCCCCGCATCGCCGGCGTCGGCCCCGCCGCCGACCGGCGCGACCGCCGCGACGATCGCCGGCGCCGCCTCGCCCGCCCAATCATAAAGAGCCGCTGCTTCGGGCCCCGCCCCAAGGAGAAAAACCGTCTCGCCGCGGTCGGCGATCGAGGCCATCACGGCGGCGAACTGCCGGCGCGCGGCTTGGGCCCGGCTCTCAAAGGCGCGGTAGGATACGGGCGCCCGCAGCGCCAACGCGTTTTCCTCGTCCCAAAGGCGCGCCAAACGATCGAACCACGGATCAAAATCATACGTCTCGACCCCGTCATGGGTCATGAAGGCGCGGATCGACCCGCCGGCGCTGTCCGTCAGGACGCACCGGAAGATCTTCAGGCCGGCGGCGCGCGCCAGCCCTTCCAGGACGGTCAGCGAATAAACCGCTTCGGCCCCGGTCACGAAGGCGTCGGTCGCGGTGCGCGCGAGCGCCATGGGCGCGTACGGCGTTTCAACGACGAACACGCCGTCTGCGGAGAGGCGCTTGCGCACGGCCTCGAAGAGCGCCGCCGGCGCCGTTTCGCGTTCTAGGACGGAGACGGCGGTGATGATGTCGAAGCGGCGGGTTCCGAGGAACGTGTCCGCCTCGCGCGTACCGAACGATGCGCGCGCCGTTTGCGCCCAATCGCCGATTTGCTCGACGCGCGGATCAGCGTCGAGGCCGACGCGATCGACCCAACGCGGATAGTAAGACAGGAGCGTACCGTCGTCGCAGCCGATATCGAGCGCGGCGCAGTCGCGTCCGGAAATGGTCTCAAGCGCCTCGGTCGCCACCGCCCGCAAATGACTGCGGTTCGATCGGTAGGCGGACGACGGCGCGCGTCGGCCGGGCGCAACGGGGTCGGGAGATTGCCGCTGCAACAGGCCGCACGCGTTCGAGTCTTTCGCCGGATCGCAAAGCGCAAACGTGACGTCGCGCGGTTTGCGCGAGGTCGGCCGCGGACGGATGGACGCCTCGACCGTGAAGGCCGCCGTCAACGCCGTCGAGCCGCACGCCCGACACTGTTTTACTTTGGACACGTTCGCTCGCCCGCTGGTCACACTCTCGCCGATACCGAGCGGTGTCCCATGGCGGCGTAAAATCGTCGTAAAATAGCGTGTTGATTTGCGATGAGCCAGGCAACGCGCCGGCGAACTCGGTTAGCGGACGGTTAACGGCGCGCCGGGTCCCCGCCCCGTTCAGACGCAAAGCCGATCGACGAGTTTGCCCATAAAGGCGTCGCCCTCCGCCAATTGGGAGAGCGAGATGTATTCGTCCGGTTGGTGCGCTTGATCGATCGATCCGGGTCCGCAAATAACTGTGGAAAAGCCGGCTTCTTGGAATTGGCCCGCCTCGGCCGCATACGAAACGACGTCGGCGCGATTGTCGCCGGTGAGTGATTTCGCCAATTCCGCCGCCGGGCTCTCCGGGTCGGGCGCGAGCGCTGGAACGTCTGTATACTGCGTGATCTGGATGCGGCAGCCGGCCGCTTTGGCGCGCATTTCCGCTTCGACCCCGCGGGCGAAATCGGCGAATTCCTCGAGCACCTCGGCCGCGGTCTCGCCGGGGACGACGCGCATGTCGAAGTCGAATTTGCAGGCCCCGGCCATGATGTTGAGCTGCGTGCCGCCATTGGCGACGTTGACGCTCAGGGTCGTGTGCGGCGGCGCGAACGGGCAATCCGGATCGGCCTCGCGCGCCCGGCGCTCGCGCATGTCGACGACTTTCGCGATCAGTTTGGCGGCCGTTTCGACGGCCGATACGCCGCGGTCGGTCTGACTGGAATGGGTCGTGTACCCCGTCACGTCGACCCCGTAGGACGCGATCCCCTTATGGCCGTCGATCACCCGCATCATCGTCGGTTCGCCGACGATCACGGCCGACGGCGTCGGCACGCGCGCGCGGATCTCGTCGATCATCGACGGCGCGCCGAGACAGCCGACTTCCTCATCGTAAGACAGCGCGAAGATCGCCGGCCGTTTGAGGTCCGCCGTCGCCATGCGCGGCGCGGCTGCAAGCGCGATCGCGCTGAACGCTTTCATGTCGCAGGTGCCGCGCCCGTAAAGACGTCCCTCTTTCTCGGTGAGGGTGAAGGGATCGGTCGACCAATTTTGCCCGGCGACCGGTACGACGTCCGTATGCCCCGAGAGCACGACGCCGCCTTCCGCGTCCGGGCCGAGCACCGCATAGAGGTTCGCCTTCGTCTCGTCGTCGTTGAACACCCGGTGCGTGCGCGCGCCGAGGCCCGACAAAAACGCGTCCACCTCGTCGATCAACGCAAGGTTCGACAAGGCCGACGTCGTGTCGTAGCCGACGAGCCGCGCCAGCCATTCGCGTGAGTTTCGATTAGTGGACACCGCTAGGCGCTCCCATGCCGTTCGCCGAGCGCGCACGATAGGCCGCGAGCGCGACGGCGATCAACCGCGCGTCCGCGAGGGGGGCTCGGTCGGCCGGTTACGAGGCTAACGTGAACGGTTCGAGGCCGGACAAGCGCATCGCCGGGTCCGGTCGGGCCGGGGTGCGCGGCGCGGCGCCGTTCGCGGCCTCAGCCATCGACGCGATATGCTCCGGGGTCGCGCCGCAGCAGCCGCCGACGATGTTGAGGAGCCCCGCATCAATCCATTCGCCAAGATGGGCGCGCATGCTTTCCGGGGTTTCGTCATATTCACCGAAAGCATTCGGCAAACCCGCGTTCGGATAGGCGGAGACGTAACAATCCGCAAGGCGCGACAGTTCGGCGACGTAGGGGCGCATCAAATCCGGCCCCAGCGCGCAATTGATCCCCACCGAGAGCGGCTCGGCATGGCGCACCGCATTCCAGAAGGCTTCGGTCGTTTGGCCGGATAACGTGCGGCCCGATTGGTCCGTGATCGTCACCGACAACATGAGGGGCGCTGAATAGCCGAGCCGATCGAACAGGCCCGTCACGCCGAAGATCGCGGCTTTGGCGTTCAGCGTATCGAAAATCGTCTCGATCAGGATCGCGTCGACGCCGCCTTCCAGGAGCGCTTCGGCCGCTTGCGCGTAGGCGTCGGCGAGTTCGTTGAAATCCGTGTTGCGCTTAGCGGGGTCGTTGACGTCCGGCGAGATCGACGCGGTCCGGTTCGTCGGGCCCACGGCCCCGGCGACGAAGCGCGGCTTGCCGTCAGCGACCTCGGCCGCGTCCGCCGCGGCGCGCGCCAGCGCCGCGCCTTCGCGGTTCAACTCGTTAACGAGGGATTCCATCCCGTAATCGGCTTGCGCGATGGTCGTCGCGGAAAACGTGTTCGTTTCGAGAATGTCGGCGCCCGCCGCAATGTACGCCTCGTGCATTTCACGGATGATCTCAGGGCGCGACAGGATCAGCATGTCGTTGTTGCCCTTCACGTCCTGGCCCCAGTCGGCGAAGCGCTCGCCGCGGTAACCGGCCTCGTCCAGATCGTAGCCTTGGATGAACGTGCCGGCGGGACCGTCAAGAACGAGGACGCGGTCGTCGAGCGCTCGTTTAAGGGCGTCGATGCGGGCCGGACGGCCGGGATAGGGATCGGTCACGGGCGCACTCCTGTTTCGAGCATCATATAAAGAAATCCTTATATGCTGACAACGGCGCCGCCGCGCTATTTGACGCCAACGCGCCTTCACGGCTTGGAGAGCTCGCTTGTATCGCGCCGCGCGGACGCCGACGTCCGAAGCGACGACACAAAAGGAAATCGGGGCGATGATCGATCTTTACACGTGGAAGACGCCGAACGGCCGCAAAGTCTCTATTATGCTTGAGGAGCTTGGAGCGCCGTACACGGTCCATCCCGTCGATATCGGCGCCAACGCCCAGTTCGCGCCGGACTTTCTCGCGATCTCACCGAACAATAAGATTCCGGCTATCGTCGATCGCGACACCGGCGTCAGCGTCTTCGAATCCGGGGCGATCCTGATCTATCTCGCAGAGAAATTTAACGTGGCGCTCTTGCCGAGCGAACCGGCGGCGCGCGCGCAGGCGCTATCCTGGTTGTTCTTTCAAGTCGGCGGGGTCGGCCCGATGTTCGGCCAATACGGTCATTTTCACGTCTACGCCCGCGAAGACGTTCCTTACGCAAAAAAGCGTTATGCGGACGAAACCGCCCGCCTCATCGGGGTGATGGATAAACGTCTAGCCGACGCCCCCTATCTTGCGGGCGACTACTCCGTCGCCGACATCGCAAGCTATGCGTGGACGCTGTGGGCGTTCGATCGTCTCGCCGCCGAAGACGGCGCGTTCGCGGCGGACCACGCGCACGTTCGAGACTGGCTCGCACGCATCGGCGAGCGGCCGGCGGTTCAGCGCGGGTTGGCGATCCCGCGCTGAAGGCCGTAGGCGGCGTTATTTCACTTCGATCAGCTCGACGTCGAAGATCAACGCTTCGTTGGGGCCGATGCGCGCGCCGGCGCCGCGTTCGCCGTACGCAAGCGCCGGCGGAATGAAGAACCGGAACTTGTCGCCGACGCTCATCAGCTGGACGCCTTCGGTCCAGCCGGGAATGACCCCGTTCAACGGAAACGTCGCCGGCTGGCCGCGGCTGTACGAGGAATCAAACTCGGTCCCGTCGAGGAGCGTGCCTTTGTAGTGGACGGTGACCTGGTTGTCGGCGGACGGCGAGGCGCCGTCGTCCGGGCCGCTCTCAAGCACCGTGTACTGAAGCCCGCTTTCGGTGACTTCGACGCCCTCTTCCGCGCCGTTCTCTTCCAAAAAGGCCTGCGCTTTTTCGAGGTTGCGTTCTGGACTGATCACGTTGAGGAGCTCCACATCAAAAATAAGCGCTTCGTTCGGACCGATGGCCGCGCCGGCCCCGCGCTCGCCATAGCCCAATTCGGGCGGCACGAAGAATGTGAACCGGTCGCCTTCGCACATGAGCTGCACGCCCTCGGACCAGCCTTTAATGACGCCGTTCAGCGGAAACTGGGCCGGTTCGCCACGCGCGCGCGAGGAATCGAAGTCCGCGCCGCTGGTCAACGTGCCGACATAATGAACGCCGACGACGTCGGTCGCGGCCGGCTTGACGCAATCGCCTTCGGCTTTGCTGTCGATCCGGTACTGAAGACCGCTGTCCGTCGTCTCGACGCCCTCTTGTTGGGCGTTGCCGTCGAGAAACGCCTTGGCCGCGGCGAGACGCTCAGCCGGGTCGACGGCGGGCTCGCCCGCCTCCCCGTCCGCGGTTTCTTCCGTGGTTTCGCCCGCGGCGCCATCCGCATCGGTCGTTTGGGTTTCTTGAGTCGTCTCGGCTTCGGCGCCGGCGGCTTTGTCGTCTTCTTCGGCGTTTTGGCCGCAGGCGGCGATCGCCAAAACGAAAGCGCTCGCCGCAAGGCGGTTCATGGTCCCCATAATGATCTCCTGAGAATCGTTCGGAGGCCGAACCGGCGCTCCGCGCGGCGGACCCTATCGGCGCCGCACCGGAGCGGCAAACCCGCGTGCGTTACATTCTGTTAGCCTGAAAAGCGCGCGCCTAGTGGAGGGTTAGCCCGTGCGCCGTGCCGATTTGCGCGGGGGCCACGACGCGGCGGCCGGCGAGGCGCACGGAGTGCAGCGCGCCGTCAAGCTCGCGGGTCCAAAAGTCCAGGAACCGCCGCAAGACCGGATAGGCCGGCGCGATGTCGTAGTCTTGCCAGACATAGGTCTGGAGGAGTCTCGGATGGTCCGGCAGATGATACAAAATCTCCGCCGTCGCCAAGCGATACCCCGCCAATTGTCGCTCAAAGTCCGCCGTCATGCGCCACAATCTCCTACGTCGCCCCGCCAGTTTGGACGGAAATCGTGCACAGACTTTTGGCGCCTGACAAGATAAGCGCAGTATTTAAAAATCTTTTCAATGACTTAGCAGCCTAAAGCTAAGACTGCTGACGACGTCGCCAATGCAGCGCATAAAGCGCGCAGGCCATGACGTAGAGCAAGGCGGCGTCGAGGGTCAGGTTCGCCGCAGCGGTCAGCCACTGAATGCGGAGGTCGGCCACATCGGCGACCGCGTGAAGACCGATGCGCAGCGCCGGGAGCGCGAGCAACGGGACGCGAAAATAGCCGGCCGGCAAAAACGCTAAAAAGCTGACGATCTGAAACAGATCGATGACCGCGTAGCCCCAGGTGAACCCGAGCGGGAGCCCCGAAAGCCACCAAAGCGCCGACGCGATCCAGCCCGCCAGCATAATCACGACGGCGCGCGCGACCGCGGCGCGGCGTGCGGCGCGGGCGAGCGCGTAGGCGGCGCCGAAAGCGCCGCCGTAACTTGCAAAGACTATCCAAGCCCCAGAATCGAGGAGACGACACTCTTCGGCGGATCTTTCGGCACGCCCCAGGCCTGGAACGTGGCGCAGCCTAATTCTTCCGCTTTGGCGTTTAGGGACTCATGAACGCGGGTCGTCACGTCCGCGAGATTCAGCATGGCCGACTGCAAATCGGCGTAGGCCTCTAGCGCGGCCCCGTCGAGCTTCATTTCCGCCGCCTGGGCCGACGTCTGCAACGCCGCCAAAGCGGCCGCCGACGCGGCGATTTGTTTCTCGAAACGCAAGAGCGACACTTGTTCTTTACGAAGATCTTTTCTCACCACGATACCCTTTCGTCGTCAGTTGTGACGGGGCGCAGGTTGCAACCCCGATACAACTTTTACGAGTTTTTATGGTCTACACAACCTTAGAGGGAGCCCGGCGCTTGCGCGACCTGAGCGAGAAACTCCGCGCCGCCCGGTTGGCCGCCGTTATGGCCAGGCTGACGCGCCGGCGGACGGCGTACGCCGCTTACTGGCGTAGCCATGGGGATGACGACCGCGCGCACGGCGCGATCCCGCAATTGGAGGACGCAAAGGAGGACGGCGCGGCGGTCAGCCGCGGTCGGCCAGATACTGATCGACGGCGAGGTCCGCCGCACGCATCGCGAGCGCCGTTGAGTCCTCGGCGTATGCTGCGAACATTTCTTCGAGAATTGGCGCGAGAGCTACGCGAAGACGATCGCGAAAACTGAGCGCGGAGACCGGACCGAGCATCGCGATCACGTCGAGAGCGGCGACGACGTGATCGGCGACGGCGCCGCCGTCCGCGGGGCGCCCGCCGACATCCGCGATCGCGATCGTCAGCGCGCTGCATAATGTCGGCGCGTCGACGCCGCTCGCACTGTCGACGTGCGGGAAGTCGATCAGACCGCGGCCGAAAAAGTCTTCGAGCGTGATGAACCCGTCCGTCTCCAACGTCACCGCACGGGCGACCGACAGCGGGACGACATGCGCGGCGAGCGCCGCGAAATCGCTGGTCGGCAACCCGATGCGATTAGCGAAGTCAGCGTCGCTTTCGCCCGACGCCTCTAGGTATTCGCGAATTTTCTTAGCAAGCGACAGAACCCGGCTCCCTACGCATACGTCCTAAATGATGCCATACGCCGCGTAAGCGGTCGAGCCGGCGGCATGGAGCGCGGGCGGGGCCAACGAGGCGAAGTCAGCGAGGCGAAGTCAGCGAGGCGGGGCGAGGCCCGGCTGCGTTGAGTTTGCCGGCCCGGCCGGCTAAGGCCCCCCGCACATGGCGTCGCTTTTGTTATCGCTTTCCGGGATCTGTCTTTCGTTCGGCGGCCAACCGCTGTTGGAGAACGCGGCCCTCACCGTCTCCGCTCGGCGGCGCATCGCGCTCGTCGGCCGCAACGGGAGCGGAAAATCGACGCTTTTGAAGATCGCCGCCGGCCTTGTCGAACCCGACGCCGGGGACGTCTTCGTCGATCCGGCCGCGCGGGTCGGCTATCTCGATCAAGAGCCCGATTTGTCCGGCTACGACACGCTCGGCGCCTATGTCGCCGCCGGCGCGCCCGCATTCGGCGATCCGTCCGCAGGCCGGCGCTATATGGACGCCTTGTCGTTGTCGCCCGAGGCGGCCCCCGCGGCGTTGTCCGGCGGCGAAGCGCGCCGAGCCGCCCTCGCCCGGCTATTGGTCGGCGAATTCGATGTGCTACTCCTGGACGAGCCGACGAACCATCTCGACCTCGACGCGATCGCCTGGCTGGAAGGCCAGATCGGCGCAAGCGCCCAAGCTGTCGTCGTCGTCAGCCATGACCGTGCATTTCTGGAGGCGACGACGAACGAGACCGTCTGGATCGACCGCGGCGCGGTTCGCGTCTCGGGCAAGGGCTTTGCGCATTTCGAGGAATGGCGGGACGCGCTTCTCGAGCAAGAACAGGCCGCGAGCCACAAACTCGATCGCAAGATCGCCGCCGAAGAAGACTGGGTTCGCTACGGCGTCACCGCCCGCCGTAAGCGCAATGTGCGCCGCATGGGCGCGCTTGAGGATTTGCGGCGCACACGCCGGGAGGCGCGAAAAGCGACGGGGTCAGTCACCTTCTCCGTGAACGTCGCGGCGAGCGCCGGCAAACGCGTCATCGTCGCCGAGGGCCTTTCAAAACGGTGGGGCGAGCGCACCGTCGTCGACAATTTTTCAATCGAGATTGCACGCGGCGACCGCGTCGCGTTCGTGGGCCCGAACGGCGCAGGCAAGACGACGTTGCTCCGTCTCCTGACGGGCGATCTGGAACCGGATGCGGGGACGGTCGCGCTCGGGACCAATTCGCATGTTTTAACGCTCGACCAACGTCGCGCCGGGCTGAACGACGCGATGCGCGTCGCGGACGCGATCACCGACGGGCGCGGCGACTACGTCACGATCGGCGGTACGAAGAAACACGCCGCGACCTATCTGCAGGAGTTTTTGTTCGCGCCGGAACAATGGCGCTCGCCCGTCGGCGCGCTTTCCGGCGGCGAGCGCGGGCGCCTCGCCCTGGCCGCGGCGCTCGCTAAACCGTCCAACCTCCTGGTCCTCGACGAGCCGACGAACGACCTTGATCTGGAGACGCTCGAACTCCTGGAAGAGCGCCTCTCGGATTATCCGGGAACGATCCTCCTCGTCAGCCACGACCGCCGTTTCCTGGACCGCTTGGCGACGAGCGTCGTCGCGCCGGCGCCGGACGGCCCGCCCGGACGGTGGCTAGATTATGTGGGCGGCTATGAAGATATGATCGCCCAAGGCGGCCGCCCGCCGGGACGCGGGCCTTCGCCCGCCAAACCCAAGAAGGCCGGCGCGCGCCCCGCAGCCGCGACGCGCACGGCGCAGTCGAAAGCCTCCGGCAAGCTAAGCTACAAGGACCAATACGCGCTTGAGCGCCTGCCCGGCGCCATCGACGCGTTGGACGGCGCCATCGCGGCCGCCAAAGCCGCGCTGTCCGATCCGACGCTCTTTGCAAAAGACGCGGCCCGGTTCGCCGCGCTCGCCGCCGACTTGGAAGCCAAAGAGGCCGAGCGCGCGGCGCTCGAAGAGCAATGGCTCGAACTCGAGATCAAACGCGAGGCGCTGGAGGGCTGACCGCCGCAAGGCGACCGATTCCTGCCTTTGGGCGTTCAGCCGCGGCCGAGAGATAGACTGAGCGCCGCATCCGCGAGAACGTTGCGCGCCAATTTGTATACAGACTGACAATTACAATGGGCGATGGACGCCGCATGCCGCGTCGACGGCCACGCCGCGGCGAACCGGTTGCGGACGTGCGCGCAGTCGGGGCGCGCTGCGGAGCGGCATGGCCGTTCGGCCGACGGCGTCGGCCCGCCGCGACATCGGCGGCGCGGCATATTCGAGCGCAACGCCTGCCGGCGGGACTAGCGGCGGCGGCGGCGCGCGGTTACATCCGTGGCGCTCACCAGCGCGAGGGAGACATCCGATGAGCGACGGACAACGCACGACCGCATTGCAATATCTCGACAAGGCGATGGGCGAGTTGCGCGCCCTAGGCGTCGCGCCGGCGGCCGACGGCGAACCGGCGCCGATCGTCGCCCTCCTGAACAAGATCGCCGCGCTCGACGAGGACCGCGTCGCCGCCATCGCGCGCACGCTCGACCAGGCGTCGTACTTCAATGAAGTCGTGCGCGAGGAAGTCGCCGGCATGACGGTCGCCGAGCGCTATGAAGGGGTCACCGCCGCATTTGATTCAATCCGCGACGACGCGCGCTCCCTCGTCGACCAATACGCCGACGGCAAAATCTCGACGATCGAGCGGATCTCGACCGTGTGGATGAAAATGACCCGCGGCGACATCGCATCGCGCTTTGACAAAATCAAAGATCTCTACCTCGAGGTCGCCCGCGACACGCGCGACCAAATCGAACGCGAAGCGCGCATCCTCGAAGCGTATCGCGACTTTCGCGGCGCGATGAAGCAATCCGAGGTGCTTGCGCTCGAAGTGCTCAAAACCGCCGAGGAAAAGCTCAACGCGGCAAAAACGACGCTTACGGAGAAGACCGAAACGGTCGCCGCCTATGCCGGGGACGACCCGGCCGAACGCGCGACGCTCGAACTCGACCGCGACGAGGCGCTGCGGTCGTTGCAGCGCGAAGAAAAGCGCTACCAGGTCGCCAAAGATCTCTCCGACAACATCACCATCGGCTACAACACGTCCGAGGTCATCATGACGCGCCTCGTGCAAACGACGAACGCGAAAGAGCGCGTCTACGCGCAGGCGGTCTCGTTCTTTGGCACCAACGAAACGGTTCTGACCGCGTTGTCGGCGACGTTTACGGGCATGCACGGCCTTCACGAGTCGACGCAAACGCTAGAGGCGATGAAGAAAGGCATCAACGAGAGCCTTGAAACGCTCTCGGAGATCGGCGGCAAGGTTCAAGAGGCGGCGGTCGAGGCCGGTTACGGGCCCACCGTCTCCGCGGCGGCCGTCAAACAACTCGTTGAGTCTGTCGTGACCTACCAAACCCGCAGCCAAGAGATCATCGCGGAGATGCGCAA
>JBCCZS010000013.1:0-29922 GCA_039187035.1 Pseudomonadota bacterium
CATATCGGCGACCTCGACAACGCCGCGACGCTGAAATTCTTCGACGAAACGGTGCGAGAGGAACGCCTCGTCGTCGCGCAACACGCAGATCGTGTTCTTGAGGTGGGCGCCGACGGCGAGGACGGGCGCGCGAACGGGGACGGGCAGCTTGATCGGCGCCGGCGTCGCCCCGCGCGCGCGTCGCAGATAAACCGGCGCGCCGGCGATCTCGCGCATGACGCTGTCGTCACAGCGCACGACGACATCGCGGTCATGGTCGACGATTGCGTCCGCGATCCCGTCGAGGCGGGTGCGCGCCTCGTCATTGTCGACGACAAGCGGATCGCCGCCGGGGTTCGCGCTCGTCATCACGAGGGCGAGTTCGTGCGCCGCCTCCAGCCATGCCGTCCCGTCGGGCCGGCCGGCCGCCTCGTGGAAGAGAAGGTAGTGAAGCGGCGTATACGGCAGAAAGAGCCCGACCGTCGGCAGCCCTTCCGATACGCCCTCCGCCAACCCGGCGTCTCCCCGGCGCCGACAGACGACGATCGGGCGCGCGCGGTCGGCGAGCATCTTTTCTTCGAGGGCCGACAGATCGGCGAGACGGCGCGCCGATGCGAGCCCCGCGACCATCACCGCGAAGGGTTTGGCGTCCCGCACTTTGCGCGCGCGCAGGCGCGCGACGGCGCCGGCGTTCCGCGCATCGCACGCCAAATGAAACCCGCCGAGGCCCTTGATCGCGACGATCTCGCCGGCGCGCAAGCGATCGACGATTTCCGCCGTCGGCGCGGACATCGCCGGCCCGCAATCGGCGCAGGCGTTCGGTTGCGCATGGAAGCGCCGGTCCGCCGGGTCGTCATATTCGGCTTGGCAAGACGGACACATGGCGAACGCCGCCATGCTCGTTTCGGCCCGGTCGTAGGGAAGCCGGCGCGTAATCGTGTGTCGCGGCCCGCAATTGGTGCAATTCGCAAACGGATAGAGGTAACGCCGGTTGGTCGGATCAAAGATGTCGTCCAGACAGTCCGGACACGTTGCAACGTCCGGCGTCACCATCGTGCGCGCCGCGCCGCCCGCCGCGCTCGGAAAAATCGCGAAACCGGACGCCGCCCCGGTCGGGGCCAAGACGTCGACGGCGACGTCGTCAATCCGCGATAGCGGCGGCGCTTCGGCGCTAAGCCGGTCGACGAACGCGTCGACGCCGTCGCCTTCCGCATCGATGAGAACGCCCGCCTCATCGTTTAGGACGGACCCGGAAAGCCCCATCTCCCGCGCGAGCGACCAAACGAAGGGCCGGAACCCCACGCCCTGAACGGCCCCGCGCACGCGGATACGCCGGCGCGCGACCGGGACGTTGAGGAACGCGTCGCCGTCCGCCATAGGCGTTACTCCGCCGCGACCGCCGGGATGCCGACGAGCCCGCGCAGCCACGCGAGCCAGGGCTCCAGCGCTTCGTCCGACTCGCTCGAACTCAAAATGACCGGTACGCCCGGACGCACCCGCCGCGCGTTCTCGACCAACTCCCCGACGTTAAAGCGCAGGTGCGGCAAAAGATCGGTCTTGGTGACGACGACGAGATCGGCGCTCGCGAACATGTCCGGATATTTGAGCGGCTTGTCCTCCCCCTCGGTCACCGAGGCCAAGACGACGCGCTTGGCTTCGCCGAGATCGAACGAGGCCGGGCAAACGAGATTGCCGACATTCTCGATAAAGATGAGCCCGCCGCGGCGCGACGGCAGCGCGCCGAGGGCGTCGGCCACCATTTGGGCGTCCAAGTGACAGCCTTTGCCGGTGTTGACTTGAATGGCGGGCGCGCCGGTTTCCCGGATACGCGCCGCGTCATTCGACGTCTGTTGGTCGCCTTCGATGACGGTGACGGGGAACTGCTCGCTGAGCGCCGTGATTGTTTTTACAAGGAGCGTCGTCTTTCCCGAGCCGGGGCTCGACATCATATTGATCGCGATCACGCCGTCGGTCGCTAATCGGCGTCGGTTCTCCATTGCGATCGCATCGTTTTTAGAAAGGACGCGGCGCTCGATCGCCACGAGGTCGCCTTGCGAGACGCCGGGGACGGATACGCCGGCCGTGCCGCTTCCGTAGTGGATCGCGCGCACGCTCGTCGAGGTATCGGCGCCGGGTTGGTCCGCGTGATCATGTCCATGGGTATGGTCGTCGTCGGTATGATCATGGTGGTGATGATCATGATGGTGATCATGACCGTGCCCGGACCCGTCGTCTTTGAGGATGACCGGTGCGCCGTCGCATCCGCATACTGTGCACATGGCTAAGCTGCCTCCAATGATTTGACGACCATATCGTCGCCGCTAATGACGAATAGTTGGTGGGACCCGCAGGCGGGACATCCCTCTCCCCGGGCGCCGATCTCGACGGTTTGCTCGCACGCGAAGCATTGCGCGGTCCCGGGCGGGCGTTCGACGTCGAGGGCCGCGCCGGCCGCGAGCGTCCCGTCCGCCGCCGCGTCGAAGCCGAACGACAACGCCTGCGGATCGACGCACGATAGGGCCCCGATCTCCAAAACAACCCGTTTGACGCCGGCGATGCGGCTCCGGCGCGCTTCCTCGTGAACAATTTCGACAATGCGGCGCGCGAGCGCGAGTTCATGCATGGCCGCCGCCCCCATGTTCAACGACGACGGCGCAGGGCGCACACGGGTCGAACGCGCCCACGAGAAGCCGGGCGCATCGATCAAGATCCGCATCGGGACGAAGACGCGAGGCCGCGAGCGCGACCGGGCCGCGATCGGCGAAATTCCAATCCGTCGGCGCGTCAGCACGCCAACGGACGATGCGCCCGCCGTCCAGTTCGACGATATGGCGCAAACGGCCCCGCGCAGTCATCGCGACGCCGAGGCCGGCGCCGCTTCCGCCCGGTTCGCCGACCGCCGCCGCATTATGAACCGCCGCTTCGTCGTCGGCCGCCGCCGCCCCCGCCACCACCGCCGCGGAAAGGGCGACGACGCGATCGGCAAGCGCGCATAGATGCCGACGTTGCGCCGTATACCAATCGCTGAGCTGGGCCGTCGCCGGCGCGTCGGCCGCACGAACGGTACGCGGCGTCTCCTCGCGCCCAGGCGGTCGCTCCGACGGACGCTCGATCGCGGCGTCAAGCGGACGGGCGCCGCCGATGTCCGCTTCGATTGCTTCCGCGCCTGGCACATCGCCCCCGTCAGACGCCCCGGCGGGACGCTGGACGAGATCGGCAAGGCGTTGCGCGCCGTCACGCACGCGCGCCGCGTCCGCAGTGGATTGCGGCAACGCGGCGCGGTCCTCCGGTCCCGGGCCAAGCGCCGCGCAAAGCGCATCGCCGATCGCGCGCGCCGAGCGCACGCGCGCGGCGTCGCCGGCGCGGCCGACAATGGCCGGCCAGGTGAGCGCTTCGCGCCAGACGCCGGCGACGCACGCCTCGACGGCGACGAGCAGCGCGCGCCGGCGGGCTTCTTCGGGGGACGGCGCGGCGCCGGTCGCGGCTTCGCACGCGCGGATGAGCGCGGCTTCGTGCGCGCGCGGACAAACGGGGAAGAGCAACCCCGCGAGCCGATGCGCCTCCGCGACGGTGCGCCCGCGCATCACGGCGCTTAAGTCCGCCGGGCCCTCGCGGACGACCGAGGCGGCGACCGCGTCGCGATCGACGCGGAGACGCAGCGCGTAGCGACGCGCGGTTGCGGCGGCCGGCGCGTTCATGCGGTCTTCCCGTTCCGCGTCAGGACGAACCGGCGGGATACTTTCTCCGGGGCCGGCGGTTCCTCATACTCGAACAACCCGTCGACGGCCGCTTGGGCCGCGGCGAGCGTCGCCGCATGGTCGGCGAACTCGTCCATCGGCGAGAAGAGCGAGCACGTTTCAACGAAGCCGACGCCTTCCATCCGGCCCAAAACGAACGTGTACCCGCCCGACGGAAACGCGTGCTGGCGTTTGGAGCCCAGCGCGCCGGGGGCCGGCGCGTCGGGGTCCTGCGGGAGCGAAGCGACGTTCATGCACCAGGGCGTCGTTACGACGCCGACGAACGCGTCGCCATGCGGGCGAAAGCCGACGAGAGCGATATCGAGCGCGCCGTTATGAACGGGCAAACCGACGATCGCTTTTTCGGCTTGCCGATAAGCGCGCTCGAGCGCCTCCAGCCGGTCGGCCATCGTCGCCCCGGCGCGCGCGGCCGCAAGGCCCCCGCCGTCCTTGACCATGAACTTGGAGGGCGCGGCGTCGCAACAGGGGCATCGCCAATCGTCCGGCAACGCCGCAAACGGCGTCCCGGGCGGCACGTCGCGCGTTTCGTCCCCGTCAGCGGGATCATAGGCGTACCAGCAGACGCCGCATTCAAGGACCGCGTCGGCGTTGAGCCGGCCGGCGACGGAGCTTTCAAACGCGACGCTCATTTACAGGTACGCATCGCGAATTTCGGCGAGGCGCGCGCGGCTGTCTTCAAAGTCCGTCCGCGCCGCCAAGACCGCGTCCGGCACGTCGCCGATTTCGATCGTATCGAGAATAACGGCGCCGAGGCCGTTGAGGTACTGAACGGCCCAGACGTTTCTGAGCGCGGTCATCACGACCCGCGCCGCGCCGTAGCCGCCGGAGGAAATGCGCACGCCCGCCTCGCCGACGGTCTTGGCCAGAAACGCCGTGTCGGCTTCGGTCATCGGGAACAGCGTGAAATTCATCACATGGTTCGGCGCGCCGGGGCGCCACGCCGCGGCGCGGGCGCGGATTTCGCCCAGTATGCTCATCACGTTCATCGCGTCGCGCGGCGCGGTCAGCGCCTCGACCGCGATGTCGGGGCGCGGTCGCGCCGTCGCCGCCTCGCGCAGGGCTTTGGGGGCGTCGGCGACCTCGATCCACGTCGCTTCGACCGTATCGCGATCGTTTTTCGCGCGGCCGACCCAGACGCCCGCAAGGGCGGTCTCCGTCAACTGCACTTCGCCTTCGCCCGGCGCGGCGCCGGAAAGCGCCATCCAGACCTCGCCCTCGCCGAGCGCGTCGAGCAGCACGGCTTGTTCGTCCGCCGAAAGCCGATCGATACGCCGCCGCCAGCCGCGGTCGTCTTCGATGGCGCGCGTCAACGCCTCGCCGACGGCGTCCAGAACGCCGATCACGTCCGCGCTCGGCGCGTCCATCAACGCAAGGCGACGCTCCGGCGTCGTCGAGGTCGTCGGCATGCCGAGGAGACGCAGCGCCTCCTCGCCCGGGTCGCCGGCCGCTTCGGCCGATCCTTCGAACGGGTTGAGGACGCCTTCCGGCGACGGCTCGTCCCAGAGCATGGGGCGCGGCCCCGGAACGGGGCGATCAGTAAAGGGATGATCAGACATGGACGGCGCCTCCGGCGTCGGCCCCGTTCGGCAGAGGCGGCGGCGCGGGCGATCGGGCCTCGCGAATGAAATCCGGCACGGCGCGTTCGTAGAACGCCCAGTCTTTGACTTTGGGCGCGACGCCGAGCCGCCGGCGGCCGGCCATAAAGACCGTCGACGGCAGCATCGGCACGCCGTAGGGCTTCATCAGCTTGGCCTCGTCGGCGCGGTCGACCACGGCGAGCCGCAAATCGTCGGGGCGCCCGCGTTTGATCTCGCGCAGGACGACGGCGAGATCGGGCGTTTCGAGCTTTTTCGCCGGATCGCCGGTGAAAAACAGCATCGTCACCGTCTCCGGCGCGGCGTCGAGATACGCCCCGATCGTCTCGGCGCCGACGACATCGGCGTCGCCGTCTTCGATCAGGCGGTCGATAAGCGTTGCGGTCATAGGTCGTCCTCTTCCCTACGCGCGGCGCCGTCCTTAGCGGCGTCGCGCAAATGCGCCGGGAGTTCGGGCTCCCGATCGATGAGATCTTGCAATAGGTGGTCGAACGGCGCGCCGGCGGCGGCGCGGCGCACCGCCTCCAACGCGTCGGCGATTTCGACGGCCTCGCGCTCGTCAAGCGCACGCACGGCCGAGCCGAGATGGGTCAACACGTACGCGCCGGCTTCTACGGGGCCGACGAGGGCGAGCGACACGGTTTGCGCCTCGCCGGGCGTCTCGCCCAATCCCGCGCACCGCGCCTGAAGACCGTCCGTTTCAAGGATACGCATGGGAACGCCGACGCACATGCGCTTCAGCGCTCGCCCGGCGCGCCCGAGCGCGCCAGGACGCGGGCGTCGCCGCGCCGGCACGCGGCCTGCGCGGACGGTCGTCCGTCCTCATACGACCCGCGCGCGACCTCGGCCGGCATAAGCGGCGCCCCAGCATCGCGCCGCGGCGACACGGGAAGCCCCCACGCCGCCAATTGCGCCGCCGCCGCGCCGATCGCGGGGGCTACTTGCGCGGCCGCTTGCGGCGTCAACCCGCCGCCATAGTCCTCAAGCTCGGCCGGCTGACACCCGACGAGCGCGATCTCTTCCGGCGGGCCGCCCGCCAGCACCTCAGCCAGCGCGAGCACTTCCATCATCGAGGTCTGGTGCAGCGAGACTTTTTTGCCCGCCACGAAGCGCGGCACGTCCTCGCCGGTCGCGACGATCAACGACCCGGGATCGGCGTCGAAGTCGACCGCATCGAATATCAACACGCGGCGCGCGTCGGCGAGTTCGTTGACGAGGGCGAGGCCTTGCGTGCCGCCGTCGACGATGTCGACGTCGAGACCGGCGTCGTATTTTTCCGCGAACGCCTCGGCGCAGCGCACGCCGAACCCTTCGTCCGCCCAAAGAATGTTGCCGACGCCGACGACGAAAGCGGCGGGGCCGGCGCGCTTGCTCGCCGGGCTCATTCTTTGTCGTCCTTAAAGTACCGCCAGCCCGAGACCATCGTCGAGATCAGGCTCTGCCGGCTCATGATGTCTTCACGGACCGCTGCGTAGATATGCACGATCGAGAATACCACGATGACCCACATGAAGAGATGGTGATAGGTGTGAAGCGCGAACGAGTTGTTTCCGAACAAGCCGAGCACCCATCCGAACGCGGCCCACCACCATGTGTGCGTGCCCTGACCTTCCGCATAAAGTGCGAAACCGGTTAGCAACTGCAGGACCAGGGGCACAAGGAACAAACAAAACATCGCAAGCTGCGCCATCGGGTTGTGGCCGACATATTTCTTCGGCGTGCGTTCGATGAACGCGTACCACTTCAGTTCGAAAAAGACCTCGCGCCACCATTTGCCGCTCCACACGGGCAACAGAAAAATCTGCCGTGCATGGTGGTTGCCGACGAAGGCCCAAAATATCCGGCCCAAAAAGGCGACGGCCAGCATCTGCCCCGCCGCGAAATGCACCATGCGGATATTGCCCAGGAGGAAGTGATCGGACGCTTCGCCCGGCAGGCTCGGCGGCGGCTTGGCGATAAAGAAGCCGGTGACGCACAAAACGATGATCAATAAGGCGTTCAGCCAATGCCAGAGACGCAAGGGCCCTTCATAGACGAAGACTTTCTCGGCCGGCGACACCGTTTCGGTCGACGTCGCGACGATCTCTTTGAGGAAGCCGGGACCCGCCGGTTTCGCGGGGGCGGCTTTTTTGACCGGTTCGGCGGCGGCGCCGGAGCCGGTAACGGGCATGTCGACCATGTCGGCGTCTCCTCCGTTAGCGGACTTTGACGCTGGCGAGATCCTCGCCGTCTTTGCTCATGACGTGCGTCGAACAGGCCAGACACGGATCAAAGGAGTGGATCGTCCGCAGGATTTCGAGCGGCTGTTCCGGGTCGGCCATCGGCGTGTCGAGCAGCGAGGCTTCATAAGCGCCGATATTGCCCTGCGCGTCGCGCGGCCCGGCGTTCCAAGTCGTCGGGACGACGCACTGGTAGTTGTCGATCTTCTCGTCCTCGATGCGGATCCAATGCCCGAGCGCGCCGCGCGGCGCCTCGGTGAAGCCGACCCCCTTGGCGGACTTCGGCCAGGTCTTCGGCTCCCAATTGTCGACGTTCGCGGTCGAAACGTCGCCGGCTTTAATGTTGGCGATGAGCTTGTCGTAGAAGTACGCCATTTTCTTCGCCGCCCACACCGCCTCCAGGCCGCGCGCCGCGGTGCGCCCAAGCGTTGAAAACAACGCGCCGACGGGCAGATCGAGTTGCCGCAGCAGTGCGACCGTGGGTTCTTTAAATTCCGGGATGTCTTGGGCGTAACCGATTATGTACCGCGCGAGCGGGCCGACCTCCATCGCGTGGCCGCGCCAGCGCGGGCTTTTGATCCAGGAGTACTTCGCGTTCTCGTCAAGCTCGTCGATCTGCGTCTTGGTGCCCTTCGCGTTCGGGCCGAGCTCGTAATTCGGGTCGGTCACCCCATCCCACGGGTGCAACCCGATATTTTCATCTGTGTACGAATACCAAGAGTGCGTGACGAACTCTTGAATTTCCTCAGGGTTGCGCTGATCGACGTCGTAGACTTGGCTCAGATCGCCGTTGATGACCGCGCCGCGCGGCAATAACAGATTGTCGCCGCCGTAATCGTTCGCATGGTCGGGAATGTCGCCATAGCTGAGGACGCAGGTCGAGGCGAGCCCGCCGCCGTACTGCCAATCCTTGTAGAACGACGCGATCGCCGCCAAATCCGGCACGTAGACTTGTTCGCAGAAAACGATGGTCTGATCGATGATCGACTTGACCATCGAGAGGCGCTCCATGTTGATCGCGCCGACGGCCCCGACGTCCTCGATATTGATCGGCGACGGCACGCCGCCCACGAGCCAGTTCGGGTGCGGATTCTTTCCGCCGAACACCGCATGGATCTTCTTGATCTCTTTCTGGAAGTCGAGCGCTTCGAGGTAGTGCGCGACCGCCATGAGATTGGCTTCGGGCGGCAATTTGTAGGCGGGGTGGCCCCAATAGGCGTTGCGGAAGATGCCGAGTTGGCCGGACTCAACGAATTTCTTCAACTTGTTTTGCAAATCGCGGAAATAACCCGGGCTCGACAGCGGCCAGTTGGAGATCGACTGGGCCAGCGCAGAGGTCGCCTTGGGATCGGCCGACAAAGACGAGACGACGTCGACCCAATCGAGCGCATGCAGATGGTAAAAGTGGACGAGGTGATCATGCACCTGCAACGCGAGCTGCATGATGTTTCGGATCGAGTTCGCGTTCTCCGGAATGTCGATGCCGAGCGCGTCTTCCACCGCGCGCACGGACGTCAAGGCGTGGGTCCCGGTGCACACGCCGCAGATGCGTTGCGTAAACGCCCAGGCGTCGCGCGGGTCGCGGCCTTTCAAGATCACTTCGAGGCCGCGCCACATAGTGCCCGTCGAAACCGCGTTGCGGATGACGTTTTCCTCGTCGACGTTCACTTCGATGCGCAAGTGCCCTTCGATCCGGGTGATGGGATCGACGACGACGCGCCGGCCGCCGTCGTCGAGGGCGAAGCCGTTGGGGGTTTGAAGAACCATCGTCGCGCTCCCTATTCCGTAGAACCGTTGGCGGTCGCTTTGTCGCGCGCGCGTTTCAGAGCCGTGAGGCCGACATGGGCCGCCACCGCGACGCCGACCGCGCCGGCCGCCGTCGCGCCGATTTCATCGGCGTTGGCTTCGGCCCCTAGCGGCGTTTTGACGTCGGCCAAGCGGTCGTAGAACGGCCCGTTGTCCCAGAATTCTTCTTCCGAGCAGCCGATGCATCCGTGGCCGGATTGAATGGGGAACGACGTCCCGCCGTTCCAACGCACGGTGGAGCACGCATTATACGTGGTGGGGCCGCGGCAGCCCATTTTGTAAAGGCAGTAGCCGCGCCGCGAGCCGTCGTCGTCCCAGGTCTCGGCGAATTGTCCGGCGTCAAAGTGCGGCCGGCGATAGCATTTGTCGTGAATGCGCTGGCCGTAGAACATTTGCGGGCGGCCTAGCCGGTCGAGCGGCGGGATGCGGTCGAAGGTGAGCATGTACGAGATGACGCCGGTCATCACCTCGGCGATCGGCGGGCAGCCGGGCACTTTGATGATCGGCTTGTCGCGGATGACTTTATGAATCGGGGTCGCCTGCGTCGGGTTCGGCGCGGCCGCTTGGACGCAGCCGTTCGACGCGCACGACCCCCAGGCGATGATCGCGCTTGCGTCAGCGGCCATCTCTTTGAGTTGGTCGACGAATGGCCGGCCGCCGATGATGCAGTACATGCCGTCATTATTGAGCGGCGGATTGCCTTCAACGGCGAGAATGTAATTGCCTTTATATTCTTCGCGAATGTCGTGGAGAATTTGTTCGGCCTGGTGGCCGGCCGACGCCATGAGGACGTGGGAGTAATCGAGCGACAACATCGAGAGCACGACGTCGGAGACGAGCGGGTGCCCGGAGCGAATAAAACTCTCCGAACAGCATGTGCACTCCAGCCCGTTGAGCCACACGACCGGCGTTCGCGGCTTGCTTTCCATCGCCTCGGCGATGTCTTGCGCGTAGGCCGGCGACAGCCCTAGCGACGTCGCCGTGAGCGAACAAAACTTCATGAACGAGCGCCGGCTGACGCCTTGCCTGCGAATGAGATCGTAAAATGTTTCCGCCATATAGCGCGCGTCGCCTCTCTCTTTATGTCTCGCCGCGTTTCACGTTTCGCCGCGTCCTTCAGGTCGGGAGACCGTCCGCCGGGGCGACGCGCCGTCGCGTCTGCTTCGTCAACCGACTTTTGTTTGGAACCGGGTATTCGGTTCGACGTCGGCCGGCGCGCTTTAATCATCCGACGCCGGAACTTATTGCACTGCAACAATCCGGGGACGGCGGAAACCGCGCCGGCGTAAGTTTGCACACGCGTGGGCGGCAAGCTTGATTTAGGTCAAAGCGAGCGCGAGAAGCCGACACTAGAACTGCAATTCGCAATCAAGCGTGCGGCATGCGGAAGATGTGTGGGCGGCGCAATTATGCAAATGCTTCGCAAACGCATAACAACACTTAGAACTGTCGACGAAGGACGGCAAGCATAGATCGCATACAAATGAATTACGTCGACGCGCCGCCGACGCTCGGCGTGCGCACGACGCAAGCGCCGACGACCAAAGCGCGGACGACCAAAGCGCAGACGATGGAAGGAAACGACGTGAACACGCAACTTGACGACATGACGGCGCGGGGCGCCCGCCGCGGCATCGCGGCCTCGGCCGCGTTTCTCGCGGTCTTTGGGGCCGGCGCGGCGCTGGCCCATGGCGGCCATATGCATAACGACGCGGGGCCGGACGCCTTCGCCGCCGCATGGTCGCATGGGTTGTTGCATCCGCTAACGGGCGTCGACCATGTGGTCGCGGCGCTCGCCGTCGGGGCCTTCGCGGCGCGGCGCGGCGCACCCGCGGCGGGCGCGTTTGTGGGCGCCCTCGTCGTCGGCTTTACGCTCGCCGCACTCGCCGTCGCCTTGCCGCTCGTTGAAACGACCGTCGTCGGCTCGGCGCTGGCGCTGGCGGCGATGGCGATCCTCGCCAAGCGCGTCGCGATTACGCCGGCGGTCGGCGCGCTTGTGCTTTTCGGGGTTTATCACGGCTACGCCCACGCGGGGGCCGGCGCGAGCGGCTCGGCGCTCGCCTATGCGGCCGGCGTCGTGGCCGCGACCGCGATTATGGTCGCGGCGGCTGCGGCCGCCGTACGGGCGGCGACGCAACGGCTGGGCGTCCAAGAACGCTGACGTCTTTAGCCGTCCGGTCGCCGGGACGCCGCCTCCGCTACCAGGCGTCGTCGCCGGCGTAAATCGGCAACGAAAACGCGTCGATCACGGCGCGAACCCGGTCGACCTGATTCGGCGTCAGTTTCGTGCGCCAGGCGTCGATATGCGCCGAGGAGACGCGCGAGGTGGCGAATTTGCCGGAGACGTTCTTAGTCGTCTTTTCGACGACTTTGGCTTCGACGGCCGGCGTCCAATCAAGCGCCAGACGGGCATAGAGCGCGCGGAAGTTCTGAACCGGGTCGGCGGCGAGTTCCTCGTAGCGCACCGCGACCCAGTCGTCGTGGCGCGCGTGCATTTGCAATACCGCGGCCGTGCGCACGCTCCAAGACGCGACCGTCGCTTCCAGGGGCGTCGCAATCGCATCCAGATGGGGAAGCGGTTCGGGGAAGAAGCGGTCGCGTAGCCGACGATCGCCCCATAGCGCGTGGAACCGGCCGACTTCCGCCTCGTCCTGTTCGAGGTTGGCGACCGACGCGGCGTAGGCCGCCGGGTGGCGAAAAATCAGGACGACAATCGGGTTCCAGCGCTTGGCGACCCATTCGACGGAAACGAACGACGCGACGTCCTTCACCACGACGCGCGGCCGCGCGCGCATCCGCGCGACGTAATCGGTGAGCCCGTAGCCGGCTTGCGGAAAAAGATGGCCCTGGAAGGCGCGCGTCAGGGGCTTTTCAAAAATGCCGCCGCCGCCCTCGTCTTCGAAAACAAGGTGCGTCCAAACCGCTTCAGCAGCGTCCCCGTCCACACCGATCATAAAGGGATGGCATGGTTCACGGTAATAGATCGTTTCCGGCGCGTAACCGAGCGTGTCGCCAAGCCACGACGTGCCGGAGCGCCCGTTGCCGGTGACGAAAACCGCCCGCCCCTCGGTGCGATCCGGGCCGACGACGCCGTTTGCGAAATCGTAAACCGCCGATCGCAACCCTTTTAGCGCGATCTTCATTGGATCTCTCCCGCGGTTGGTTTCAGTTACGCCCTTTCCGCACGGATCCTAGTCGCGTCGCGCTCGCGATTCGTTAACGCGGCCGGCGACGCGCCGCAGGGGCGCCGGAGCCGGCACGAAACGAACTTGCCGTCGTTTGTCATGAAAGTCGCGCCGCCTGTCGAGCCGCACGCCGCGCGCCGCTCCGACCGGCGCCGCCGCACTCGGCGAGCCTTTATGTGCAAATCTAGCGCGCGCGGGCGACACCGCGCCTTCGGCGTTCGCGGCAGCCGGGAGGCGCACGACCGCGCCCTTCGGTCAAAGGAGCGAAACGGCCGGCCGATGAACGGTTTGGTTACGCGGCGCTTATTTGTTGAGCGGCGCTGACCGCGATCAGAACGCTTGCGTCCAACTCACGGTCGCTTTGACGTTCCGGCCGGGCTGGCTGACGCCGGCGGCGACGACTTCGAAGTCCGCGTCGGTGACGTTGTCGACGCCGACGTCGACGCGCAGGCCCTCAAGCGCCCCTGCGCTCGGCTGCCAAACGGCGTAAACGTCCGCGACGGTGAACCCGTCTCGCTCAAGCGTCGGATCGTTCACCTCGTCGAAATCGCCGGCGATGATGACGCGCGAGCCGAGCCGCAAATCGCCGTCGGCGAATTTCACGCCGCCGTCCAAGAAAACGGTCGTCGGGGCGAGCGACCCGACAAACTCGCCGGTGTCTTCGTTCGTGCCGTCGATCGCGTTGAAGTTCCCGCGCAGATACGCATACGGAGAATCATACTGGAACTCGATCTCGACGCCGGTCAAGTCGGCGTTGGTAACGTTGACGTTCTGACTGGTGTTGCCGAACGCTTCGCCCGACCCGCAAGGCGGCGCGAACGGCGGCAGCATGTCCGGCGTCAGAAAGCACGTAAACGGAATAAGGACGTTCAGGTCGATGAGATTGTCGACGTCGGAGCTGTAATAGGACCCTTTCGCGATAAAAGTGTCGCCGCCGAAAAAGATGCCGGCGAAGTCGACGCCGGCGCCGACCTCCCACGTCTGCGATTCTTCAGGCAGCAGGTCGCCGTTCGGAACGAAGAAGTTCGTGACGAACGCAGGCGGTCCGAACGGCCCGAACGGTCCCGGAACGGATAGGTTCGGGATCTGGAAGTGAACGCCGTCCGCATAAAGCTCGTTGAACGAGGGCGCGCGGAACGCTTCGGCCCAATTGCCGAAGATGATGAACTGCTCGACCGGCTTATAGGAAACGCCGATCTTGGGCGACACCGCATCGTCATCGGTCGAGGCCTCGCCCGTCGCTTCGTTTTCGAAGCGGTCCCACCGCACGCCCGGAATGAAGGTCAAAACGCCCGGCGCGCCCAACGGCTGATTAAACGCAAGCTCGGCTTGCACGAAGGCGCCGTAGAACCGCCCGGTCGCGTCCGGCACGCCGCCGCGCGTGCCGTCCGCGGTCGTGTTGTCCTCACCGATTTGTTGGTCCTCGTAGTATTCGCCGCCATAGGTAAGCGTCAGGCCGCCGATGTCGCCGAATGAAAAGCGCGAGCGGTTGTCGGCGACGAACCCGAACGTCTCGACGTCGCGGGTCACGACGCGCATGGAGCCGATGACGTCTTCGGTCACGTCATTGCGCGTGTAATAGCCCGTGAAATTAAAGTCGATGAGGTCGTTCGACTGCGGATTAAAACTCAATCGGCCCTGGAGCGTGTTGCTGTCGATGTCGCGATTGACGAGATCGTTTCCGGGCCCCGCGAGATTGTCGCCCTGCGGATTGTTGGGGTCGACGCTGTTGCCGCCGTAGCGGATCCACGACAAAGCGAGCGTCAGGTCGTCGCTCGGTCGGACCGTCGCTTTGATCAACGAGGACATGATTTCGTCGTCGGCGGGCAACGTGTCGCCGCTGCCGAGTTCGATGTCGCCCGATTGGCGGCGCGTGAAGTTGGCGACGATGTCGGTCACGTTGTCGTCCGAACGCCACACGCCGGTGCCGGACAGCCGAAACTCGTCATTAACGCCTTGGAAGCCGACGGCGGCTTTGACGGCGGCCGTTTCGCCTTCCTGAAGGAAATCCGAGGCGGTCACCGTGCGCAAGGCGATCGTCCCGCCCAGGGCGCCCGAGCCGTAAAGCGCCGAGGTCGGCCCGCGCACGACCTCCACCGCCTGCACGAGATCCGGATCGATGAAGAAGCGCCCGTCATGGCCCGACAAAAAGCTCTGCCGCGCCCCGTCAAACAGGACGAGCACGCCCTCCCCGCCGATCCCGCGGATCGCCGGGACTTGGCCGGTGCGCCGCGGACCGCCGCCGATTTGCGCGCCGGGGATCGAGTCGAAGATGTCGAAGATTGTCGACGGATTGAAATCGTCGATGATGTCGCGGTCGATAACGCTCACAGCACCGGGGTAATCGAACGCCGGCAACGGGTTGCGCGTCGCGTAGACGGTGATTTCGTCGAGTTGCCCGGAGGCGAGCACCAGCGCATCGTCTCCAGACGGTTCCTCGACGGCGAATTCCTGGGCCGCAAGGCTCCCCGCCAACGTGCTGACGGCGGCGGTTGACCCCAAGAAGAATTTACGGACTTTACGAGCGTTGACGGCGTTCATGGACTTCCCCTCCAGGCGCGGCGACACATGCAATTGCTTTGCACTGGCAAGCGCAATGCCGCAGGTGCTAACACCCTTGTAAAATCCTTGCAACTGGTAATCGCTCGCAATAGATACGCGCATAGATCGAATTCGGGGACGTCTCATGGCCAAAACGACCGCCGCACTTGCGGCCCTTTCCGCCGCCTTGCTGCTCGGCGCCTGCACCACTTACGATACGGCGTCGCCGTCCGCACAAGGCTCGTCCGCGCAAACTGCTAGCGCGCAGGTCGCGCAATTCGAACAAGACCGGCAGGCGATCCTCGCCATGGTCGGCAACCACGCGGTGAAATTCGAATTCACCGAAACGGTGTCGTTCGCCCCGGGATACGAGCCCAAAGACCCTTACGTTTCCGGCGCGAATGAAGTCGTCCTCGTCGTTGAAGACGCCGGCGATTTCATCAGCTTACAACACATTCTCGTCGTCGGCGGCGGCGGGCAGAAATTCGCCATCAAACATTGGCGCCAGGATTGGCGCTACGAGCCGTCGCAAGTTTTGACCTTCGTCGGCGGCAATACGTGGGACGTGCGCCCGGTCTCGCCTGCGGAGGCGAAGGGCAAGTGGTCGCAAACGGTCTATCAGGTCGACGACAGCCCGCGTTACGGCGCTGTCGGCGCATGGACCCACGGCGCGGCGGTGTCTCAGTGGACCCCGCCCGCCGAATGGCGCCCGCTCCCCCGGCGAGATATGACGACCCGCGACGATTACCACGCCGTCGACGCGGTCAACATCCACGCGGTCACGCCGACGGGCTGGGTGCATGAGCAAGCGAACTTGAAGATCGCGCTGCGGGGCGAGCCGCAAGCGCTGGTCCGCGAGATCGGCGTGAACACGTACGACAAGTTCAACGACTTCGAGAGCGAGATCGCGACGGATTATTGGTCGGCGACGCAGGATTACTGGACCGCCGTCCGTGCGGCATGGTCCGCCTTTGAAGTTCCGGGCACGACGTTCGGGGTGACGCTAAAGGGCGAGACCGCCGATCTTTACGGACCGCTCTTAACGTATGCGGATGAAATCCGGTCGGGCAAAAAGTCGGTGGAGGTCGCAATCGCGGAAGCCGAGACCAAGATAGCGGCGTATACGACGCGCACGCCCCCGCCGTTGCAAGAACGCCTGCGCGAGCCCGCCCCGGCGCAAAGCGACTAGTCCCAGGCGCGCACGGCTTTTCGGGGCGCGAAACCGCGCTATAAGGGCGGCGTGACCCGTAGTCTTCGATATCGATGGACCCGCGCCGCGCTCGCGCTCGTCCTGGCGTTGCAAGGGATCGCCGCGAGCGCCCTCGCCGGCGGAACGGGCGTCGACGTCGGCTCTTTCGTGTGCGCGCCCAACGGCCCGGTGAGCGCGGAGACCGAACAAGCCGCGCGCGATCTTCTCGGTTTCCTCAGCGACGACGAGAAGCCGGCCCATGCCGAGCATTGCCCGCTCTGCGTTCTTGACGGCGCTAACGGCTTTCTATTGCAAGCGGCATCCGCCGGCATGCGGATCGCGGCCGCGCGCGCCGTCTCGCCCGCCCCCGTCGACCGGCACGCGGTCGGCGCAACGGGGCCGCCCTTGGGAGGCCGTGCGCCGCCCGTCTTTCACTGACCGCACAAAGTCGTAACGCACCCGCGGCGGAACCGCCCGGCGTGCGCGTTTTTCGTCAGTTGAAAGTACACCCCCATGATCCGCACGACCCTGTTGGCCGGGACGGCCGCCCTCGCCCTATGTCGGCCGGCGATCGCCCAGAGCAACGCGCAACCGGCCGCCGATGAGACCTGGCGCGGCGACGTCATCGTCGTCGAAGGGCGCAAACTCTCGCCTTACGCCGTCGGCGACGCCGCCGTCGCCCGCATCCCCGTCCCGCTCGACGAGATCCCGCAATCCATACAAGTGCTCACGCCGACGCTGCTGCGCGAGCAAGAATTGAACACTTTGTCGGACGCGTTGCTGAACGTCTCCGGCGTCACGCCCTCGCAACCGTCGGAAATCGTTCTGGCCAATCCGGTCGTGCGCGGCTTCGAAGCGGAGATCTATGTCGACGGCCTCATCGGCTACGGCGACACCGCCGTCATCGACCCCGCAAGCCTTGTCGGCGTCGAACGCATCGAGGTGGCGAAAGGGCCGACCTCGACCCTTTTCGGCGGCGGCACGGGCGCGCCCGTCGGCGGCCTGATCAACGTCGTCACAAAGACGCCTGAGGACGAGGCCTTCGCGCGCGTCGGACTGCGGGCCGGCAGCTTTTCAACCGTGGCCCCGACGATCGACGTCAACATTCCCCTCGGCGACGGCGCCGGTTTGCGATTGCCGGCCGAGTACTTCCGGTCCGACGACTTTATCGACGAGGTCGAGATCGAACGGATCACCTTGAACCCGTCCGTGAGCTTGCGTTTGTCGGACAAGACCGACGCGATCCTGCGCGTCGGCTACAACCGGGTCGAGCAGCTTGAATATGTCGGCCTGCCCGCGCAGGTCGCCGAGACCCCGGGCGTCGATCCCTTCCAGTTCACAAGCGCGCCGGACGCGCCGGACACCGTGATCGAGAATTTGACCGTTCACGGATCGCTCACCCATCGCGTCAGCGAAGCGGTATCGGCGAACGTGCAGATACGCCGATTCAGCAATAGCTTCGACGAATTCTCAACGTCGCCCTTTTTCGCCTTCTTCCCGATCGAAGAGACGTCCGCGCTCCAGATTCGCGGCCAGTTGCCGGCGGACGTTCGCCAGTGGACGGCCGACGCGAGCGTCACGGCCGAATTCGAAACCGGCGGGCTCGACCACACGCTGTTGGCCGGCCTGACCTATGATGAGACGAATTATCAGGCGGCGACCGGGTTCGATTTCTTCAATATTCTGGGCCCCTACGACTACGTGACGCAAACGCCGACGTTGGAGTTCGGCGCGACGCCGACGCTGACGACGTTTCTCGAAAGCGACTACAAGACGCTCGCCGGCTACGTGCAGGACCATATTCGCATCGGCGAGCGCGTCAGTCTCCTCGTCAGCGGCCGGTTGAGCCGCTACCGGCTCGTGGAAATCGAAGGCGGTCAGGGAACGGACGAAACCTTCACGCGGTTTGACCCGCGCGTCGGCGCAACCGTCGAGATCGTCGACGGCTTATCGGCGTTCGCCGGCTGGTCCACCGGCTCGCGTTTGTCGCTCTTTTTCGCCGGGGCGGAGGGGGCGCCGCCGGACCTGGAGACCTCGAATTCGCTCGAAGGCGGCTTTAAATTCGCCCTTAGCGAGTTCGGCTTGTCGGGCACGCTCGCGGGGTTTCGGATCGTGCGTGAAAACGTGCCGACGCCTGATCCGACGACGTTCGTCACGTCGGTGCAGACCGGCGAACAACGCTCGGTCGGCGCGGAACTCGACCTCGTTTGGGAACCCTCGCTGCAGCTCTCGGTCCTCATGTCTGCCGCCTATACGGACGCTGAAATTCGCGAAGACACGGAGATCCCCGTCGGCGACGCCTTGCCGCGCGTGCCGGAATATTCCGGCCGGCTCGCCGCGCGCTACCGCTTTGTCGGCGCGCTGGACGGTCTCGGCGTCGGCGCCGGCGTTACGTTCGCGTCCGAGGCCGACATTACGCTCCCCAACAGCTTTGATTCCGACGCCTACGCCGTATTCGACGCGCAGGCTTCTTATGCGCTCGGGGCTTATCGGGTCGGCGTCACCGTCCAAAATATCGCGGATGCGGACTATTTCACGCCGTACCAGTACTTCAACCAAGCCGTCGTTCGACCGGGCGCGCCGCGATCGGCGTTCGTCACCTTATCGGCGGAATTTTAAGGACAAACACGATGACCCAATCACGTAGAACCCTCCTGCGCGGCGCCGTCGGCGCCGGCGCGCTCTCCCCGTTTCTCGCTCTGGCGACCGCCATGCAACGCGTCGCGGCGGAAGACGGTGCAGCCGCGCGTTTTGGTTCGACCGCCAAGGAAGCCGAGGCGATCGCTTTTCGGGCGCACGAGGATCTCATGGCCTATCCGGGGCTTAAAATGCACGGATCGGAAGAGGTCGCGATGCTCGTCTACCCGAACATGACGATGCTCGACCTTGTCGGCCCGCAGTACTTTTTCTCCTCCATGATGGGCGCGACCGTCCGGCTCGTCGCCAAAGATCCGGACCTCGCCCCGGTGATGGGCGACACGGGGTTCGCGATCGTGCCGACCACAAGCATGGCGGACTGTCCGCAGGCGCTCGATATTTTATTCGTGCCCGGCGGGCTCGGCGGCACAATCGACGCGATGCGCGACGACGGGACGATCGACTTCGTCGCCGACCGCGGCGCCCGCGCCAAAAACGTCACGTCGGTTTGCACCGGCTCGTTGATCCTCGGCCAAGCCGGGCTCTTAGAGGGCAAACGCGCGACGAGCCACTGGGCGGCCCGTCATCTGTTGTCGGAGTTCGGCGCTACGCCGGTCGCCGAGCGCGTGGTGACGGACGGCAAGGTCACGACCGGCGCCGGCGTTTCGGCGGGCCTCGACTTTGCCCTCGCGCTTCTCGCTCAACTGCGCGGCGCGCCGTACGCGAAGGCGATCCAACTGCAAGCCGAGTACGCGCCAGCGCCGCTTTTCGACGCCGGCACGCCCGAAACCGCAGACCCCGCGCTGCGTGATCCGTTGCACGAGATGTTCGCGTCCGCGCTGTTCTCCATGAAGGAGGCGGCGCGCTCGGCGCGAACAGGGTCCCGCTAGCCGCCGACGGCCCCCGCCCTCCCGCGACGGACTTTGCGAGCCTTTCGCAAGCATGCGATAACGGCGTCGAGCGGCGGCGGCGCATGGACGCCGCGCCGCTCGCATTGCGCAACGCATGAAGGGGACCCCTACATGCCCTCACGACGAACCGCGATCATCGGCGGTGCGCTCCTGGCGGCGGGCGGCGCCGTCGCCGCCTCACGTCTGCGCCAAAGCGCTTTTGAGCGGCGCGTCGCGACCGTCGGCGACGATCCGCTCCCCGACGATCGGGGCGTCGTGCTCACGCGCGGCCATGGCTTTCAAGTCGACCATATCGGCCTCGCCGTTCCGGACACGCAGGAGGGGGTGCGGTATGTTGAAGACAAGACCGGCGTTGCGCCCGTTCTGACGGCGCGCGACCCCGGGGAGTTCTATTGGAGCGGCGCGCTCGGCATCGGCGCCGACAGTTTTCTGGAGATTATCGGCCCCAACCCCGACCACCGGGGCGTTCAGCCTTTCAAATCCGTATTGGCGGGCCTGCGCGAGCCCGTCTTGATGTTCTGGTACGTCGCGACCGACGACTTCAACGCGTTTGCAAAGCGCGTGAAGGACGCCGGCGCGCGCCTCGACCAGATCGTCGACGTCGATCCGGGCGACAATGTGAACGGCGCAGACTACACGCGTGCGATTATCGGCCCGGGGTTCGTCAGCCAGCGGCCAAGCGTCATTGAATGGCGCAATCGGTCCGTCGAGCAGACGGCCGAGTCGTCGTGCACCCTCACGGCGTTTTCCATGAGCCTGCCGGATCCGTCCGAGATCAACGCGCTTTTCCGCACCCTCGGGATCAACGTCGCGGTCGGCGACGGCCCGAGCCGGATGGCGATGACGCTCGACACGCCGAAAGGCGACGTCGAATTCACAAACAACGGGTACGAACTGACGACGACGCGCATGCTCGCCGCGATCGCCCGCCGACCGTTCGGATAGGCGTTACGGTACAGCGTATCGACGCGGTCTCGCCACGAAGGACCACTGCGTAACGCCGCCGCACCGGCGCAGGACCGCTTCGTCAACGCGCACCAATGGCGCACGCTATGCGCCTTCCGCGCAGACGCGCCAAATGATATACCATTTTGGGGCTGCGCAACGCCGCCCGCAAAACGGATGATCCGCCCCCATGGACGACGAGCCGGCGACCGTAGACCGACAAAAGCGCAGGACGTTTCTCGTCGTTTGCGAAGACGAGCCGTCGAACGCACACCTGCGCGCCGACCATTTGATCGGGCACCTGGAGCACGTCGAACGCCATTGGCGTCGTTACGTGGTCGCCGGCCCGTTGCGCGAAGACGGCGAGGATCGGCTGACGGCATCCGCTTTTCTGGTTTACGCGGACGATCTAGACGACGCGAAATCCTTGATGGCCGGCGACCCCTACGTCGCGTCGGGGCTTTACCGCCGGATCGACTACCGCGACATGACCCTATCGATCGGAACCTATCTCGGCGGCAAAATCTGGGACGACAAAGAATCCCTCGTCGACCGCGCGCTCGGCGGACCGAGGCGGTAGACGCCGCGATGCTAGACGCGACGCTTCTTACGCTCGTCCACCTCCTGGTTTTTGCGTACTGGCTCGGCGGCGATATCGGCGCGTTTTACGCCGCGGGCTTCCTCACCCGCGACGGCGTCCCGCGAGACCGCCGGTTGTTTGCGGCGAAGATGCTCGGCGATATCGACATGGCGCCGCGCACCGCCATCATCCTCGCCTTCCCGACCGGGTTCGCGCTGGCGGCCGCAAAAGGTTGGATAACGGCGCCGGCGGGAGCGGTCGCCGCGGTCGCCGCAGGCGCGCTCGCCTGGCTCGCAGTCGTCTGGCGCTTGCACTTGAAGGCCGGGGCCGACGAGATCTTGCGCACGGTCGACACGATCGTGCGTTGGAGCGCGCTCGTCGCCATCGCCGGCTTCGGCGCGGTCGGCCTGGCTGGCGTCCTGGATTTGCCGCTCTTTGTCGTTCTAAAATCGTTTGCGCTCGCCGTGACGATCGCGTGCGGGCTCGCCATCCGCGCGGTCGCCGCGCCGCTCGGTCCCGCGTTCGCCAAGCTCGCGGCCGGCGACGACGACGATGCGATATCGGCGGTTCGCGGCGTCATGGCCAAAGCGCGCCCGCTCGTTCTGGCGATCTGGGCGACGCTCGTCGTCGCCGCCTGGCTCGGGATCGCCGTCCCGACGTGAACAGAGCCGCCCAAACGTTCAGCCTGCGAAGGACCTCGCCATGTCGGACACGCTAGCGCCGCAGCACGTGAGCAACGACGTCGCGTCCGTCATGGCGCAAATTGTCGGTTCGGAGAACATCTCGGAAGATCCGGCCTTGCGCGAGCTGTACAGCCAGGACGTCTGGGCGAAGGGACGCACCGTTGATTTCGTCGTCGCGCCGCAATCGACGGATGCGCTGTCGCGCGTCGTGTCGGCCGCCGCAGCGCGCGGCGTCGCGCTTCTGCCGCGCGGCGGCGGCATGTCGTACACGAACGGTTTCACCACGGATCGCGCCGGCGCCGGCGTTGTCGACTTTGCCGGTCTGTCGCGGATCGTCGAGATCAACGCCGACGACATGTACATGTCGGTCGAGGCGGGCTGCACCTGGGCGGCGCTCCACGAGGCGCTCAAACCCCTCGGCCTTAGAACGCCCTTTTGGGGTCCCCTTTCCGGGCTGACCTCGACCATCGGCGGCGGTCTTTCCCAAAACAACGCCTTCTTCGGCGCCGGCGTTTACGGCCCGACGTCGGAGAGCGTCCTCTCGGTCACCGTCGTTCTCGGCGACGGACGCGTTCTGCGCACCGGAACCGCCGGCGCGCCCGGCGCCAAACCGTTCTGGCGGCATTACGGGCCGGACCTGACCGGACTGTTCCTGGGCGACGCCGGCGCCCTCGGCTTCAAGGCGCAAGCGACGCTCCGTCTCATCCCGGCGCCGGAACATGACGACGGCGCGAGCTTTGAATTCTCAACGCGCGCGGCCTGCGCCGCCGCCATGGCCGACGTCGCCCGGCAAAATCTCGCCGCGGAAGTCTTCGGCTTCGACCCCAACCTCCAGCGCGTACGGATGAAACGCGCGTCGATCGCCGCTGACGCGAAGTCGCTCGTCAACGTCATGAAGAAACAGGGCTCGGTGATGGGGGCCCTGAAAGAAGGCGCGAAAGTCGCCCTCGCCGGCCGCGATTTTATAGACGATGCAGCGTACACGCTGCATTTCGCCGTCGAGGGCCGCTCGGCGGCGGGCGTCGCGGAGAATATTGATGCGCTCAAGGCGATCTGCGCAAACCATGGCGGGCGCGAAATCGAAAACTCGATCCCGACGATTATCCGCGCGAACCCTTTTACGCCGTTGAACAATATGCTCGGCCCGCAGGGCGAACGCTGGGTTCCGGTTCACGGCATCGTGCCGATGTCCGAAGGGCCGGCGACGTGGGCCGAAATCGACGACGTTTTCGCCTCGATGCGCGCCGACCTCGACGCGTGCGAGATCTTGACCGGCTACCTCGTCACCTCGTTGTCGACGACGGGTTACCTGGTGGAACCGGTATTCATTTGGCCCGAAGCGCTCTTCGCGCTGCACGAAGCGTCCGTTGAGAAAAGTTGGCTCGACCGCCTGCCGCGCCACGCGCCGAACCCCGAGGCGACCGCGCTCGTCGCCGAAGCGCGCGCAAAAGTCGTCGACGTTTTTAAACGCCGCGGCGGCGCACACTTTCAAATCGGGCGCACCTATCCCTATCTCGCGACCCGCGCGCCCGAAACGCGTGCGCTCGTGGAAACGCTGAAGGCCGCGCTCGACCCGCACGGCGTCGTCAATCCCGGCGCGCTCGGACTAAACGCGGACGCACCCGAGGACTGAACCTATGAAACTCTTGCGCGCCGCAACGTTGACCGTCGCCGATCTCGACCGGTCGACGGCGAATTACGCCGACTACATGGACTACGCCGTCGTCGAGCGCGGCGAGACGCCCGCCGACTTGGCGGCGAGTTGGGCGGCGCCGCAAACCGCCGGGCGACGCTACGCCGTCATGCAGCCCGCGTCGGGCGCCGACATTTACCTGCGGTTCGTCGAACAACCGCCGCACCCGGATTATCTTCCGCTGCGGTCGTATGGTTGGGCTGCGATCGAGATCTGCGTCACCGACGTCCTCGCCGCCGCCGAGCGCATGCGCGACGCGCCGTTCGAGATTATCGGCCCGCCGCGCGAGATTGAGGGCTTGCCCGCGATCTACCCGATGCAAGTCCAAGGACCGGACGGCGAGATTGTTTATCTGACGCAAATCCGGGACGATCTGCCCGCCTATGATTTGCCGCGCGCAGCGACGCTGATCGACAAACTGTTCATCCTCGTCATGGGGTGTTCGGACATGGACGCTTCCAACCGCTGGATGGAACGCCACGCCGGCGTCCAAATGGGCCGCGACATGGAGATCGTTTATACGATGCTCGCCAAGGCTTACGGCACGCCGGCGGACGCGCTGCACCGCATCTCGACGATGATCCACGGGCGCGACGTCTTCTTGGAATTGGACCAGTATCCGGACGCCGCCACGCCGCGCGCAAGGCACGACGGCATGTTGCCGCCCGGCGTCGCGATCGGGACCCTGTTCAATCCGGACTTCGACAGCCTGCCCGGCCCCTGGACCGCCGAACCGACGCGTCGCGACGGACCCATCTACCAGGGCAAGCGCGTCGGCGTCGTCCAGGACCTCGACGGCGCGCTCATAGAAATCGTTGAGGCCTGAGAAATGCGTTTGGTCGCGCTGAAAGCGCCGGTTACGGACAAACCGAGAGCGGACGATTTCGCGGTCATCAACGCTGATCGTCCGGCCTGCCCGGACGGCGGCGTCGTCGCGCGCGTGCTCTTTATTTCACTAGACCCTTACGTCGGCAGCCGTTTGCGCGGCCGCCATATGGGCGAGCCGGCGCCGGCGCCGTTGGACGAGGCGATCCCCGGCGCGATTGTCGGCGAGGTCGTCGAGAGCCGCACGCCGGCAATCAAAGAAGGCGACGCCGTCCATTCGATGAACGGCGGCTGGGCGGAGTTCGTCGCCCTGGGAGAAGCCGATTGTCGGCGTCTCGATCGCGCTCTCGCGCCGCTCTCCGCCCATCTCGGCGTTCTCGGCATGCCGGGCCTGACTGCGTGGGCCGGCGTATCGCAATTGGCCAAGATTGAAGACGGCGAAACCTTCCTCGTCGACGCGGCGGCGGGGGCCGTCGGCGGTTCGGCGGGGCAAATCGCGCGTAACCTGGGCGCGGGGACCGTTGTGGGCGTCGCGGGCGGACCAGAAAAATGCGGGCTCGTCGAGCGCGAATACGGCTTCGATCGCTGCGTCGACTATAAGCGCGACGGGTGGCGGGACGCCTTGCGCGACGCGGTCGGGGACCCGGCCGCCGGCGGCGGCGTCGACGCCTTCTTCGAGAACGTCTCCGCCGATATGGCGACGACGGCGCTCCTCAACGCGAAACCCTGTGTACGCGGCGTTTTATGCGGTCTCGTCGCCAATTATCACGACGCCGACCAAGCGCAGCATCCGTTGAACGCCGGCCTCCTCATCGGCAAACGCGCGCAGCTGTTCGGCCTCGTGGTTTACGATTTTTATCCGCGTTGGGACGAGTATGTCGCCGAGGCCGCCGCCTGGCTGCGAGACGGGAGACTGACAATCGTCGAGGACCGCGCCGAAGGGCTCGACGCGGCCCCGGCGCTGTTCGAAAAACTCATGGACGGGCGCAATATCGGCAAATGCGTCGTCGCGCTCGATCCGGACGCCTAAACGAATGGATAGCGTACGGACCAAACCGCGGCGCGCCTATGTCGACGGCGCCTGCGGGCAGCTCCATTATCGGTTTTGCGCGGCGAAGTCCGTGCGCGCGCGGCCGCTCTACGCTCTCCATCAAAGCCCCAAATCAAGCTTGTCGTTTGAAGCTTTTATGGCGGCGGCGTGCGGCGACCGGGACGTCGTCGCGCCCGACTATCCCGGCTACGGGATGAGCGATCCGCCGCCCTCGGAGGACGAAGCGAGCGTCGAGCTTTACGCCGCGGAATGCTGGCGCGTCGCGGACGCGCACGGGCACAGCGGACCGATCGACCTTCTCGGGCACCACACCGGCGGCAAGGTCGCCCTTGAAATGGCGCACCAACGGCCGGACCACGTCGGCGGCGTCGTCATCGTCTCCGCCGCCGTGTTGACGGACGCCGAACGCGAACAGTTTCGGGACTATTTCACGCCGATCCCGCTCGACGAGGCCGGCACGCGCTTCACCACGATGTGGGCGCGCATTCACAAACACGCCGGGCCGGGGATGACGTTGGCGATGAAGGCGACGGCGCTCTTTGACAATCTCATGGGCGGCGAAGCGTATGAATGGGGCCACAAAGCCGCGTTCGACAACGGCCCCAAGTTTGAGCGGCTGCTCGGCGCGCTTCCCCATCGCATCACGGTCGTCAACGTCGCCGACGAATTGCAAGAAGCGACGCGGCGCGCCGCGCCGCTCCTGAACAACGGCGCGCTCATCGAGCGCCCGGACTGGGGGCACGGCCTATTTGATACGTTTACCGACGACGTGGTCGCGACCGTCAAACAGGCGCTCGACGTTTAGCGCGCCCCGCGCCGTCTCATTCCGCCGCTTCGCGCCGAACCCGGTCGAACGCCGCCGCACGTTCAAGCAATTCCGGCGTCCCGATCAACGCGTTCAATTGATCGAAATCGAACATCCGGTCGCGGAACGCTTGTGACGAGCCGTCTTTCATCAAGGTCTCAAAAAACGCGCTCGCGGAAAAAGCAAAGACGCGCGCCAACGCGCCCGGCGCAATCACGATCGAAAAGCCGAGCCGGCCGAGTTCGTCGCTCGACTTCATCGGCGTGCGTCCGCCTTCAACCATATTGGCGACCAACGGGATGCGCTCGCCGAACGCGTCCGCGGCGCGTTTCAACTCCTCCTCGGAGCGCAAGGCTTCAATGAAAAGAACGTCGGCGCCGATCTCAGCGTAACGATGCGCGCGCTCGAACGCTTTCTCGATCCCCTCCACCGCCAACGCATCGGTGCGCGCGACGATCAGCGTCCGGTCGTCTCGCCGGGCGTCGAGCGCGGCGGCGATTTTGCCGAGCATCTCGTCGGCGGAAATGACGCTTTTGCCGGCGAGGTGGCCGCATCGCTTCGGAATGCGCTGGTCTTCGATCTGGATGGCCGCGGCGCCGGCGCGCTCCAACACCCGTACGGTGCGCTCAACGTTGATCGCGTTGCCGAACCCGGTGTCGGCGTCGACGATAATCGGGATGGAAACGCGATCCGCGATCCGGGCGGTCACGTCGGCGACGAGCGTCAAATCGGAAAATCCGACGTCGGATCGGCCGAGCTGCGTGTAGGAAACGGAGGCGCCCGAGAGATAACAAGCCTTCGCGCCGGCCCGCTCCGCAATGAGCGCCGACAGGGCGTCAAACACGCCGGGCGCCAGCAGCGCGCCCTCGTCCTCCCCCGCGCGCCGCCCCGGGGCCCGTTCGCCCGAGTGCAGCTCAAGATACGCCATGCGTCCCCGTTAGATTTACGTCCGCTTCAAAAGATATATCATTATCGGCGGAACGGAAAGGACGCCCCATGCCGACGCGACTGTTCGCTTTGGTGCGGGCCGCCCGCCGCAGCGCGCGTGTTTCGGCGCCTGAGCGCCCGCGCCGACAACCAACCAAGGAACGCCCCATGGGCCGTAAGATCGCCGTCAGAAACCCTTTTACGGGCGAACGCGACTACGCGTTTCACGCCCCTGATGCGGCGCAGGTCGAGCGCGACGTCGCGGCGCTTCGCGCGGCGCAACCGGCTTGGCGCGACGCCGGGCCGGCCGCGCGGGCGGCGGCGCTTCGGGCGTTCGCCGACGAATTGCAATCCCGCAAAGAGGCGATCGCCGCCGCCTTGGCGGCGGACACGGGCCGACGCGCCATCGCCTATTCCGAAGTCGACGGCGTTGCAGCGAGCGTAGAGCGCTGGATCGGCGTCGCTGAAGCCGCCGAGCGCGCGCCGTCGACGCGGGCGGGCGCGTTTCCCGACGTCGAACTGCGGTCCGAGGGCGACCCCTTTCCGGTCGTCGGCGCGATCAGCCCGTGGAACTTTCCGCTTCTTCTTGCGTTCGTCGACGCAATGCCGGCGCTCGCCGCCGGGTGCGCGGTCTACATCAAGCCCAGCGAGGTGACGCCGCGGTTCGTCGAGCCCGTGGCGGACGCGATCGACGCCGTCGACGGCCTTCGCGACGTGGTGCGCCTTTGCGCCGGCGACGGCGAGACCGGGGCGGCGCTCGTTCGCCATGTCGACGTGGTCGCGTTCACCGGCAGCGTCGCGACGGGCCGCAAGGTCGCCGCCGCGGCGGCCGACGCGTTCGTGCCGGCTTTTCTCGAACTGGGCGGCAAAGACGCGTCGATCGTGACGGCGACGGCGGACATCGACCGCGCGACGACGGCGCTCTTGCGCGCCTCGGTCGTCGCGACCGGCCAGGCCTGCCAGTCGATCGAGCGGATTTATGTCGCAGCCCCGATCCTGGACGCGTTCGTCGATCAGCTGGTCGCAAAAGCCGAAGCGGTGCGGCTGACGCTTGACGACCCGGCGCATGGGATCATCGGCCCCCTGATTTTCGCGCGGCAAGCGGACGTCATTGCGGCGCATCTCGCCGACGCCGTCGACAAGGGCGCGGCGATCCGGTGCGGCGGCGAGATCCGCGAACGCGGGGGCAAGTGGATCGCGCCGACCGTCGTCACCAATGTCGACCACACGATGCGCCTCATGACCGAAGAGACCTTCGGCCCGATCATGCCGGTGATGCCGTTCGACGCCGTCGACGAGGCCGTCCGGCTCGCAAACGCGTCGACTTATGGCTTGTCGGCGAGCGTATTCGCGGGCGACGACGACGACGCGATCGCCATCGCGCGGCGCCTCGACGCCGGGGGCGTATCGGTGAACGACGCCGGCCTCACGAGCTTTATCTTCGATGCGGAAAAGAGCGCGTACAAATTATCCGGGATGGGCCCGTCGCGCATGGGCGCAAGCGGGCTGACGCGCTTCCTTCGCCGCAAAGCCTATTTCGTCAATCGCGGCGCCGTCATGCCGCTCGAGATCTTCAGCGAACGCGGCTGATCACTCGGCCGGCGCCGCCGCCGCGGCCGCGCCCTCAACCAGATAGACGTCGAACTTGCCCCAATTGCCGTCCATGCGCGCTTTTTTCAGCGGAGCGTATTCCGGGCTGTCCCAGAACGCCCGTGCGGCGTCCATCGAGGGCCATTTTGAGATGACGTAACTTGTGAACGCGGCGTCGCCTTCGAGCACCTCGCGATTACGCCCGACCGCGAGATACTCGCCGCCGTATTTCGCGTAGATCGGCGGCATTTTCTGGGCGTAGCCTGGAATGAAGGCTTCGCGGTCAAAGACGTCGCCGACGACCACGAGGTAGGCCGGCGCGGCGTCCGGCTCCGCCGCGTGCGCCGCCATGGGGCCGGCCGCGATCGCCCCGACGGTCGGCGGCTGCGCCCAGCCCGCCGCCATAGCGGCCCACAATCCGCCGGCTCCCACCAAAATTCCGATCAGTCCACTGATGAAACCGCTCATAAGGCCGCAACCTCCTCCTCACCGACGCCGACGTCGTCATCGCGCGCCCTCGCGGACGCCGGCTTTGAAAACAGAAAAACGATCGCCAGACCGACGATCCAGGGCAGAACGCGTTCACGCCAAGCGCCGGGCCCCGCCGGCAGCACTTGATTGAACAGGACCGCGAGCCCGAAACCGGCGAGCATCGCCGCCAGGACCGCCGCGCCGGCCGGGCGCCGGCCGGCGACCCGCGCCGCAAGCGTCGGGCCGAACGCCGCACCGAGCGCCGTCCAGGCAAAGAGCACGCGGTCGAAAATCGTCGACGGGACCAAGAGGGTCAATGCGACGGCGAGGACGCACAAGGCGACGATCGCCGAGCGGGTGACCAACACTTCGCGCCCGGGCGCGGCTCGCGCGAGGCCGAGATCATGGCTTGCGGTCGCCGATGCGACGAGGAGTTGGGAGTCCACCGTCGACATGATGGCCGAGAGGATCGCCGCAGCGACCAACGCCGGGAGCAAACCGGGCAACGCCGTTTGGGCCATATCGAACACGA
>JBCCZS010000014.1:0-27547 GCA_039187035.1 Pseudomonadota bacterium
CCGAGCCCGTACCCTGCAGCATCAGGGCGCGCGCCGTCATCGCGCGCCGTCCAAGATCACGCGCGCGTCCTCTATTCGTCCGTAAACGCGGTAAACGTCTTCCAGGCGCGCGGTCGTCAACGTCTCGGACGGCGGGCCGTCCGCGAGGATGCGCCCCGCTTTCATCCAAATGAGCCGGGAGGCGTAGCGCGCGGCGAGCTGCACGTCGTGCAAAACGACGAGCGCGCCGCCGCCTTCTTCAACATAGGTCTTGAAGAGGTCCATAACCCGAAACTGATGGCGCGGGTCGAGCGCGGCGGTCGGCTCGTCGGCGACGAGGAGCGGGGTCTCCGCGGCGAAGGCGCGCGCGCAGTGCATGCGGGCGCGCTCGCCGCCGGACAGCGTGTCCGCTTTGCGTTCGGCGAGGGCGGCGAGGTCGCAGGCCGTCAGCGCACGCTCGACCGCTTCCGCGTCCGCGCCCTCAAGTTTGCCGACCCGCACGCCGTGGCTGAAGCGGCCGAGCGAGACGACGTCGCGCACCCGGGCGGGCCAGGCGAGGGGCCGTTGTTGGGGCAGGTAAGCGACCTTCCGCGCCCGGACGGCGGGATCGAGCGTCGCCGTCGGGTCGCCGTCGAGCCGCGCGTCGCCGGTCGCGGCAAGCGCCAGGCCGAGCGCGGCGCGCACCAGGCTCGTTTTGCCGGCGCCGTTGGGGCCGAGAAGCGCGACGAGTTCGCCGGTGCGAAGCGCAAAGCGCGCTGCGTCCACAAGGACGGCGTCTTTCGCCCGGACGGTCAGATCCTCGACGACGAGTTCAGTCATCGCTCGCACGCGGTTGCATCGCGATCCATACGAATGCGGGCGCGCCGATCAACGCCGCGACGACGCCGAGCTTCAACTCGCCGTCCGTCGGCATGATCCGCACGCCGATGTCGGCGACCACGAGCACGAGCCCCGCAAAGAGCGCCGACGGCACGAGCGCGCGCGCCGAATCATGGTCGACGAACGGCCGCACGACGTGCGGGGCCACGATCCCGACGAATCCGATAGCCCCGGCGAGCGCGACCGACGCGCCGGTCGCAAGCCCGGCCCCGAGGACCGTCGCCATGCGTTGGCGTTTCAGGTTCAGCCCGATCCCGCTCGCCGCCTCTTCGCCAAGGGTGAGCGCAGAGAGGCCCCGGCGCGTCGCCAAGAGGACGCCTGCGCCGACGCCCAGAAACGGCGCGGCGAACGCGATTTCTCGAAAGCTCCGGTTGGCGACCGTGCCGAGCATCCAATTGACCATGTCCGACAGGGAAAACGGGTTCGGGGCGAGGTTCATCAGCAAACTCATGGCCGCCCCGGCGAAACTCGACAAGCCGACGCCGATCAAGATCAATGTGACGACGGATCGCGTCCGGATCGCGGCGATCGTTAAGAACGTCGTTGCGATCAGGGCGCCGACGATTGCCGCGAGCGGCATAACGAAGGCGCTCGCGCCCGCGAGCCCGTAATAGAGCGTGACCGTCGCAAACAGCGACGCGCTCGCCGACACGCCGAGGACGCCGGGTTCGGCGAGCGGATTGCGCAATAGACCCTGCAGCGCCGCCCCGCTGAGACCGAGCGCCGCGCCCACAAGGTATGCGGCGAGCGCGCGGGGCAGGCGGATCGACCAGACGACGAGCCTGTCGCCACCGTCGCCCGGCCCGCTGAACAACGCGGCGAGGACGCGCTCCGCCGGGAGCGGCGTCGACCCGATGAGGCAGGCGGCGAAAACGGCGAGCGCGCCGGCGGCGGCGAGACCGGGAACGAGCAGCCGCGCCGCGGTCATTTGACGGGTGCGGCGACGGACGCGGCCGCGAGCGCCTCGACGGCGTCGACCAGGAACCAGGCGCCGCAGGCCGTCCACGCCCCGTCGAGCCGCGCGACGGCCGGGCCGTCCAGCTGCGCGCGCGCCACCGGATGCCCGGCCGGGCTCCACGCGTCCGCATGGTTCGTGCGCGTCTCGAAAAACGCGGCCGCCACAAGGTCCGGTCGTTCATAGGCGAGCCGTTCGAGCGGCAGCGACCGCCAACCGGACGCCTCCTGAAAATTCGCAAGGCCTGCGGCGACGATCATTTCATGGATGAGCGAGCCCGGCCCTGTGGTGACGCCCGCCGGCGTCATGTAAAGCGCGTGCCCGCCGTCGTCCGATTGCGCGAGCGCGGCGAGCCGGTCGCGCATGTCGGCGACGACCGCGCGCCCTTCGTCGGCGGCCCCGAGCCCGGCGGCGAGGCGCTCCACATTGGCTGCGACGTCGTCGATCGAGCCCGACCAGCCGACGTTGAGAACCGGTACGCCGGCGCGTTCGAAAAATGTCGTCGCGTTCGGTCCGCCCCCGTACAATCGCACGACGAGGTCCGGCTTGGCGATCAGCACGTCTTCGGCGAGCGGGCGCACCGTCGGCACGCCCGACGCGGCCTCGCGCATATACGAGAAGTCGGCCGTCGCGTCCGGCGATACGGCGAGGATGTTGGCGCGGTCGACGAATTTCAGCACGAATTGATCGGCGCAGTAATCAAGGCTGACGACGCGCTTGGGCCAATCGACGGCGGTGGCGATGGTGGTGGCGGCGGACGCGTCGACGGGCGTCTCAGCGGACGCGCGGCCGGAGGCGTCCGGCGCGCACGCGTTAAGGACGCTGGCGGCGGCCGCGAACAGCGCTGCGGCGCCTGTCCGCAAGCCGCCCCCTTTACACACTAAAACCGCGCCCGCACGCCGCCGAAAGCCGACGCCGGCGCGGTCCCGTAGCCGAAATTGTCCTGAAAGTCCGCATCCGTCGCATTCTCCACACGCGCGAAGAGCTCGATCGCGTCGTTGACGAGATAGCGGCCGCGCACGCTGACGAGCGTAAATGCGTCGAGCGTGTTCACGCCGTCGCGTTCCGTCCCGTTATAGTTGACGCCGACGGACAGCGTCAGGCGATCCGTCGCCCGCGCCGCCAGTTCGACGTTGAAGCGATGGTCCGGTTGATTGAAGGCGACAGTCGCCGTCGTCACGTTGGTCGCGTCGACATAGGTGTAGGCGCTGCGGACCGTGAGCCGATCGCCGAGGTCGGCGTCAAGCGCGACCTCAACGCCGCGGCTTTCAAATTCCTGGACGTTGACGAAGGTGAAGGCGTCGAGATCGAAGGCGATCAGGTCGTCGATCTGTTGGTCGAAGTACGTGGCGGTGAGGCGCGCCCGCCCGCCGGCGATCGGTTGCTCCAGGCCGACGTCCCAGCCATTGCTGAACTCGGCGAAGAGATCGGGGTTGAACCCAAGCTCGCCGGCCGTCGGCGCGCGGAACCCTTCGGAGAAACTGGCCCGGAATATCGTGCCGGTCTGCGGGAGCGTCGCGGCGCCGGAAACGCTGAACGTGGTCTCCGACCCGAATTCGTCGCTTGCGTCATGCCGGACGCCGGCATTGAGGGTGATCGCTTCCGTCGGCGTCAGCTGGACGAGGCCGAAACCGCTCGTCGTTTTGATTTTCTGGTTGCCGCCGAAGCCGACGACCACTTCTGATTCCTGCACGTCGTATTCCGCGCCGGCGACGAGCGTCGCCCACCGAACGAGGTCGACCGTCCCCTGATATTCATACGAAATTCGCGTGCCGAGCGCGTCGAACGACGGCGCGCCGTCGGTGACGTTCAGCTGGTCGTTGCGCAGATAGGTAATCGCGAAACGATTTTCTAACGCGCCGTCTAAGGCCGTGTGCGTTGCAAAGCCCGCGATCGACAATTCTTCGGTTTGGCCGACTTCATCGCCGTCGACCGGCCGCCCGCCGGCGAAGCTGTCGAACTCGTTTTCGCTGTCCTGATAGCGTGCCACGACGTCGAAGCGCAGCGCGTCGATCGGGCTGTAGCGGCCTTTCGCCGACAACGTGACGTTGTCGAAGCTGTCGTCTTCGACATTGCCGTCGGCTTCGTCCGCCGAGGAAAAGCCGTTGGTCGTCACGCCGCTGAACGAGATCCGGCCGGACGCGACGTCGTCGCCGCCGTAAACGCTCGCCGAGCCGCGGATCGTGTCGAACGACCCGAGTTCGAAAAGCGCGTCGGCGCCGAAGCCGTCGCGGCCGTCTTTGGTGACGATGTTGATGACGCCGCCGATGGCGTCCGAGCCGTAAAGGGTCGACTGCGCGCCGCGGATGACCTCGATGCGTTCGACGTCCGCGGTGTCGAAATTGGCGAAATTGAAGCCGTTGCCGAACGAGGCCGGATTGTTGATGACGACGCCGTCCTGCACGACCAGTGTCTGGTCGCTGTCGAGGCCGCGTACCGAGACGGTCGCAAGGCTGCCGAAACTGCCCGTACGGACGACTTGCACGCCCGGTATCGCGGCGAGCGCATCGAAGACGAAGCGTTGTTGGCGCACGTCGATATCGGCCGCGGTCAATACGCTGACCGACCGGCCGACCTGGTCAAGCGGCGTGGGGAGCCGCGTACCGGTGACGATGATCGTGTCCGGTTCGTCCAACGCGTCTTGTCCGAGCGCGGATGAATAGCATGAAGCGACGGCCGCGGCGGCGGCCGAAGCGATGAAAAGGCGCTGGCGCATGGCCTGATCCCCTTTGATCCCTTGCGCGTCCCGCCGCCCGTGGCGGAGATGCGTGTTGCAACGACGTTGTTTTCGATCCCACGGCGCGGGCCGTGCGGGCGGACCTGTCTCGATGTCGCTGCAAAGGAGAGGCGTCAGCCTTCCCGCCCGCTGAGAACTATTCCCGGCCTCCGGACGAGCGACGCGACGGCAGGTCTCCTGGCTCGCCGATCGTCGCTTGCGGCCGCCTTCCCAGCGCGTCGCCTTTCGGCGTCGCTCCAGTGGCGTCGTGGCCGCACGCTCCCGGCTTACAGTTGCGGGTACAGCCCCGGTTTCGCACCGGGTTCCCTTTTCGCCCGCGTAACGGGCACCGTCGCCGCTTCGATTGCCTCAGCTGCGTCACCTTGTCAATTCCGCTTGACGTCAGCGGCGCGAGACAGCAAGCGCGCCCGGCTCCGGTCCTTCGCGCCGTCGCAGGACCGCCGTCGCCGACGACGATCGCGCCGCGAGCGTGGGTCGGCATCGCAGGCGCGCGCGCAACACGTTGAAACGTTTGGGAAATGGCTCCCCGAACTGGACTCGAACCAGTGACCCGCTGATTAACAGTCAGCTGCTCTACCAACTGAGCTATCGGGGAACGCCGTCGATCGGCAGGATCTAGCAGACGCGCGGCGGCGAATCCATCCCCGGCTCGGTCGCCGCGCGACACGCAGCCCGAAAGAGAGACGGCTGCGTCTTGGGGGAAACGCAGCCGCTACTCTTACGTGGGGTATGGTGGGGTATCTTCGGTAAAGAAGACTTTTACACATTAGGCCGCCGACTCTTAACAAATGGTTAATGGTCGTGCGAAAATTTATTCCGCCGGCCGGGCGCTCGGTTCGCCGCCGGCATAGTCCGTATCGAGCGACTTGCCGAACCCGACCCGCGCTTGTTTTTCGCCGGTCCACGCCCACCGATAGAAGCGCGCGATGTCGGCGCCCACGGCATACATGGCGGGGACGAAAAACAGCGTCACAAACATCGCGAACGCGACGCCGCAGGCGAGGGCGACGACCGTCGGTTTTAGAAACTCCGCATCCGTCGAGCGTTCAAAGATGATCGGCAACAGGCCGACGAAGGTCGTGAACGACGTCAGGACGATGGGGCGAAAGCGCATGACGCCGGATTTCACGAGAGCCGAAAACGCGCCTTCGCCTTTTTCGCGCAGGCGGTTCACATTGTCGATCAAGACCAGATTGTCGTTCACGACGACCCCGGCCGCCGCGCCGACGCCGAAGAACGAGAACATCGTGAAATCGATGCCGAACAGCCAATGCCCGTAGGCGGCCCCCATGAAACCGAACGGGATTGCGGACATGACGAGGACCGGCTGCCAGTACGAGTTAAAAGCAATCGCCAAGAGCGTATACATCGCGAAGAGGGCCACGGCGTAGAGCGCGGCGGCTTCGGCTAAAAAGTCGTCCTGCCCGGCTGCGTCGCCGCGTTGTTGCAAGGCGACCTCGGGATGGCGGGTCGTGAAGTCGACGGCGTATTGTTCACGATAGGCCGCCATAATCGCGGCGCGGTCGGCTCCTTCGCGCAATTGGCCGGTGACGCGGGCGGACCGCGTGCGCTCGTACCGGTCGATCCGTTTCAGGCTCGGCCCGAAACTGAGATCGGCGACCGCGCTCAGCGGGACTTCCCGTCCGTCCGCCGTTCGGATCCGCATTCTCGACAATGACGAGAGGTCTTCGCGCGTCTCTGCCGGATAGCGGACCATCACGCGCACGTCCTGTCCGTCGCGCGGCAAGCGCTGCACTTCAACGCCGAAAAACGCCCGGCGGATTTGTTGCGACACGTCGCCAAGCGTTAAGCCGAAGCGCTCCGCGCCTGGTTTCAACCCGATTCGAATTTCCGGCGTCGCCGATTGCAGCGTATTGCGAATGTCGTACGTGCCCGGAAGGGTCGTAACGAATTCTTGCAAATCGACGACAGCGACGCGCAGCGCTTCGAGATCGTCGGAAACGAGGCCGAAATTCAGGTCCGGCTGGTCGTCGCCTAGAGTGTAGGCGATATTGATTTCCTCAGCATCGGGAATGTCGCCCAACTCTTCCCTGAACATTTCCGCAACCGTCTTTGTCGATTGCTCTCGTTGATCGGCCGGTACGATCGTCATATAGGCGTCGATCGAGCCCTCTTCGGCGCCGACGTAAACGGCTTTGACGAACTCCAACTCGTCCGTGTTGAGCTTGTCGCGCATGCGATCGCCGGCGCCTTCGACGACGTCGAACAACTCGAGGGTGCGCGACCAGGGCGCTTCCTCCGGCAAGCGGACCGATAGCTGGACGAACGAGCCCTGCGGTTCAGGAAAAAACTTAAACGAAATCCAACCCTGCGCCATGAGGGCGATCGAGATCATCAAGAACCCGATATACGTCGCGACCGTCCAATAGCGCAGGCGCAGTCCCAATTTGACGAGCGGACGGTAAATCCGGTCCGCGAACGTCGTCATCCCCTCAGAAAAGCCCCGCTGCAGGCGATAGTAAAACCCGTCTTTGTTTTGCGGCTTTAAGTGCGCCAAGTGGGCGGGCAGAATTAAGAAGGATTCGACGAGCGAGAACGCCAAAGCGAAAATCACGGTATATGTGATATTGCGCGTGAATTGCGACGCGCCTTCGTCGACGAAGATCCACGGGAGGAATGCGATCATCGTCGTCAAAACGGCGAACAGCACCGGCTTTGCGAACATTTGTGCGCCGATGATCGCCGCGTCCAACCCGCGCGCCTCGCCGCTTTCAACGGTTTGGTGAATGCCTTCGCCCACGATGATCGCATCGTCGACGACGACGCCGATGACGAGCAGAAACGCAAACAAGGACAGCATGTTCAGCGATATGCCGACGATCGGCATAAAGATGAACGCCCCTGCGAACGCGATCGCGATGCCCACCGTCACCCAGAAGGCGACCGACGGGCGCAAAAATAGCAATAAGACGATGAGGACGAGCAGCAGGCCGACAACCGCGTTCGACGAGACTAGCCGCATGCGCCCGTCGTAGACGTCGGAAAAGTCGAACCAGGTGTAGAGTTCCGCAACGCCTTCAAGCTCTTTGTTCTTTTCGGCGATCCAAGCGTCGACCGCATTCGAGAGTTCGACGATGTTAAGCTTATCGGGCGACTGCACGGCGAGCGTGACGACGGGCTTGCCGTTCATGCGGCGCTTTGCTTTGCGTTCGACGAACCCGTCGACGACCGTCGCCAAGTCGCGCACGCGCACGACGGAGCCGTCCTGTTGCTGTCGAACGACGATTTTGCCGAATTCCTCTTCCGTATCGGCAAGGTTCCGCACCGAAACGCGAACGGATCCGGTGTCGGTGCGCACTGCGCCGCCGGAAATATTGAGCGAGGTCGCGCGGATCGCGTTGGCGACGTCGATGAAGCGCAACCCGTATCGCTGCAACGCCTCTTCGGAGACTTCGATCGAGACCTCTTCGTTGAGGACGCCCCACGTATCGACGAGGGGAGATCCTTTCGGCAACACCGCCAATTCGTCGCGCAATTCGCGCGCCAGTCGAAATCGTTCTCGCGGTTCTAGATCGCCGTAGAGCGCGATGAACATCGCCGGCTGGCGATTGCGCCACTGACTGACGATGGGTTCGAAGGCGTCTTCGGGAAAGGTCGAAATCCCGTCGACCCGGCTTTTGATTTCGTTGATGAAGGCGGTCGTATCGATCCCTTCTTCACCTTCGACGTTGACGGACGCGCGCTCCTCGTAGGCGGTCGATTCGATGCGTTTGACGCCGTCGACATCCGATATCGCTTCCTCGATCCGCAGGATCAGTTGTTGCTCGACGTCTTGGGGGGAGGCGCCCTCCCAGCGCACATAAATGTTGGCGCCGTTGAAGGACATGCTCGGGAAGACTTCGCGATCAAGGCGCGTGAACGAGAGCCCGCCCGCGATGATGATCGCGACCATCAACAGGTTCGCGGCGACGGGGTTGCGAGCCCACCACGCGATCATGCCGTTCATTGCGTCGCTCCGTTCATCGCGTCGTCCGCGGATCTGAGGGAAGCCGCTTGCGCGCTCGACGCCGTCGATGCGCCGACTGACGCCGCCTCGCGCCACGGACTGGGGTCGACTTTGTCGCCGGCCCCGGCGCCGCGCAGCGGAGAAACGACGACGCGGTCGCCGGCGGCGAGCCCGCCCACGACCGTCAACACGTTGCGTCCCGCATTGGCCACTAAGATGGCGCGTTCCTTCAGGACGTCGTCGGCGTCGACCACGTAGACTTTGTCGACGCCGTGCAGCGCCGTGCGCTGGACCGCGAACGCTTCATCGTAGGGCCGGCCCGTCAAGACGGCGGTCACGAACAGACCCATCGGCAGGGGCGTGCCGTCCGCGGCCCCGTCTCCATACGGATCGTCGACGACGGCGATTGCGGAGACTTGCCGGGTCGTCGGGTCGATCGCGCCCGATGTGCGCGCGACCCGGCCGCGCCATTCGTGGGTGCGTCCGGCGATTTCGCCGGTGAGAACGGCCTGCGGGCCGGGCGCGTCCGGCGTTTCCGAGAACGCCACGGAGACCCCGAGCTTGGCGAGGTCGGCGTCGGTCAGAGGCAACTGGATCTCCGCGACGTCGGACGAAAAAATACGCCCGAGCTGCCCGCCGATCCCGACGAATTGCCCGTCGCCGGCGATGCGCTCTCGCACGCGGCCGTCGAACGGCGCGCGGATCCGCGTGCGTTCCACGTTCAGTCGCGCGGCGGCGAATTCGGCTTGCGCGGCTTCATAGTTGGCGCGCGCCTGCGCGAGTTGCGGTCGGCGCAGCGTCAGGTCGGTCGGGGCCTCGTCGCGCCCAAGCTCGGCGTAATCGCGCTCGGCGAGTTCGGCTTCGGCCTCTTCGAGTTTCAACGATTGCAACGCCTGCGCGACGCGCGCCTTTGACGTCGCCGCGGCGGCGACGTAATCGGCGTCCTCGATTTTTACCAGGAGATCGCCCTTTTTGAAGGCGCCGCCGTTGACGAAGGCGTCCGAGGTTTCGACGATTTTGCCGGCGACTTGCGTCGTCAACGTAATATCCGTTTGCGGACGCACTTCGCCTTGCGCGACGACGTCCAACGTCACCGGCGCGGGGGTCACGGTCTCGTAAAAGACCTTCGGCAACGGCGTTTGCGCTTCCTGACGTTCGATCTCCGGACGCATCGCCCCCATGATCGATATCAGGATGAAGAAGGCGACGAAGATCCCGGCCGTGCCGGCGATGGTGATGATTTTTCTAATCATAAGTTGGCTCCCGGCGCCGAAGCGTCCGTCGTCTGCTCGGCGTCGACCGCCGACGGGGCCGTCCGGGCGCTGAAGAGCGCCGGATCGGTCAAGAAGTCGCCGCCGATGGCGAGATAAAGCTCGACACGGTTGGCGACGCGTTGGCGCTGCGCGGCGAGATACGAGCTTTCCGCAACGATGCGCGCCTGCTGCGCGTCCAGAAGGTTGAAGATCGACGCGGCGCCGTTCGCGTACCGCCGTTCCGTAATGCGCTCGGCGACGGCGGCTTCTTCGAATGCGAACTTTTGCGCTTCTTCGCGCGCGGCGAGGAGCGATTCGGCGGCGACGGCGTTCTCCGCTTCCTCATACGCTTCAAGCACCGTTTGTGCATACGCCATGAGCGAGCGCGTCGCTTCGGCCCGTTGGCGCCGCGCGTTCGCTTTTATTCGGCCGCCTTGAAAGAGCGGCTGAAAGAGCCCGGCGGCGATGTTGCCGGCGAGGCGCTCCGGATCGATGACGTCTTCCAGGTCCGGGCCGCTGGTGTTGATGTTGCTGGAAATCGTCAGTGACGGGAGGAACTGCTTGCGGGCCGCGCGATCGCGCAGGCCGGCCGATTCCATACGCAGCTCGGCGGCGATGATGTCCGGGCGGCGCGCTAGGATCTCGACGGGCGCGCCCGCGCCCGCAAGCGGCTCCAAAACGGGCAGGGCCGCGGCGCCGTCGATTTCCGCGGCGGGATACCGCCCGAGCAACACCTCAAGGCGCCGGGCGGCTTCTTTTTCGTTCTGCCGGCGCGTCGCCAGGGTGGCGCGGCTGGTGCCGACCGCCGAGCGGGCGAGACGGACGTCGAGGCTTGAGGATACGCCGCGCTCATAGCGGCGCTCGGTCACTTCCAGGCTGCGCTCGAGCGCCTGGACGTCGCGCTCGCCGAGTTCGCGTTGTTGCCGCGCTTCGATGAGATTGAACCACCCTTGCGTTACGGCCCCGGCGATCGACAGTTGCGCGGCGCGCAAATCGGCTTCGGCGGCGCGCGCGTCCTTGCGGGCGGCGCGCGTTTGATCGGACAGCCGGCCCCAAAGGTCGATCTCCCAACTCAGCGAAGCGGCGAGCCGGTAATTGTTGATGTAGAGACGGCGATTGGGGATCGGTTCGAAAACGCCGTCTCCGTCCGTATCGAGAACGTCCGGGTCGCCGTCGCCGTCCAGATCGACGCCGAACTCGTCTTCAAGGTCTTGGATGCGCACGTTGCCGACGTCCGCGGCGCCGCCGCCGGCTTGGGCGGCGAAGGTCGGGTCGAGGACGATCGCGTTTCGCGACGCGCTCGGCGTCGCGTTCAATTCCGGCAAGAGGTCCGCACGCGCGACTTTGAACGCCGCCATCGCGCCGTCGAACGACGAGGCGGCTTGCAGGACCGTATTGTTGTTCAACATCGCTTCGGCGACGAGACCGCGGATCTGCTCGTCGCGGAAGGCGGCGAGCCAGTCGCCGGTCGGCGCGACGCCGAGCCCGGCGCGCTCGTCGGCGCTCGTCTCGTCTTCCGCGCTCGCCCACATGGCTGGCGGCGTCGGCGTCTGCGCTTCCAAAAGCGATTTGTCGACGCTTGCGCACCCGCTTGCGATCGCCAACGCCAATAAGCCCGCGCCCCCACGGTGCATGTCCGTTCTCCTGGTTCGTATCGTCCGGCGTCAGCCGAACGAAGCGAGAGGACCGTTCGCGCCGCAACGCCGCGCGGCGCGGTCGAAACAGCGCGCGCATCGGGACGTCGCCCCGGCCCTTTATTACTGTCGAGCGCCGTCCCGCCGATCTCAACCGCCTTGCGACCAGTTGTGCCAACTGTGCGCCGGGCGGGCCGGAGCGTCGACGTCTAGCCCTTCGTCGGGGCCATCGTCGGGCGCGTTAACGCTGAAAGTCCTTCATTTAAGCGCCTGCGATAACACAAGCGTTAACGATAACGGGAGCGCCGAGCGGGACGTCGGGGCAAAAATTTCCGGCGCCGCGGCGCGAACGCCACGGGTGAGAACGATCCGCATTATGATTGTCGGGCGTGTCGGCGGCGCTGTGCGCCCGCAAGACGGGACGTCGCCGCGCGTAGTGGAGGCCACGGCCGGAATCGAACCGGCGTACACGGCTTTGCAGGCCGCTGCGTCACCACTCCGCCACGTGGCCTCGACGCAGAAATAGAGCGCGGGTCATACTCCCGGGCGCGGATCGCCGCAATGCGCGCGGCGGAAAAACTGCGACGGTGCGGCCCGTCGCCGTCGCGTTCGCTTGCGGCGCGAAACCGGCGAGGTTATGCCGCCCGAACGGGCGCGCGCCGTTGATCGCGTCGTCAATCACGTCGTCCGGGCGCAAAGCCCAGGGAAGGCCCGAGATGGATTTCAGCAGACGCCGCAAGGCCATGGTCGACAGCCAAATCCGGCCCAACGACGTCACCGACGCGCGCTTGCTGGACGCGTTTGCGACGACGCCGCGCGAGGCCTTCCTGCCGGCGCATCTCCAGCCCGCCGCCTACGTTGAAATGGAACTCGCCGTCGCGCCTGGCCGTGCGCTCCCGACGGCGCGCGATCATGCGAAACTCTTGGAAGCGTTGGACCTTGCGGAAGGCGACTTGGTTCTCGACGTTGCGTGCGCGACCGGGTACTCGACCGCGATTTTGGCGCAGGTCGTCGACATGGTCGTCGCCGTCGAAGCCGACGAGGCGCTCGCGGCTTTCGCCGAGGGCAAGCTCGCGGAACACGACATCGCCAACGCCGCGGTCATAGTCGGCCCGCCGGCGGCCGGCGCCGCCTCGCAAGGCCCGTTCGACGCCGTCGTCGTCTCGAACGGCGCGGTCGACGCGATCCCCGACGCGCTCTTGGGGCAATTGAAAGACGGCGGACGGCTCGCGGCGTTCTGTCCCGCCGACGGCGTCGTGCAAGGTACGGTGATGGAGCGCGCCGGCGACGCGTTCGGCCGCCGGCGATTGTTCGCCGCGTCGACGCGCACGTTTCTGGACGAGTTTTCCGCGCCGCCCGCCTTCGTCTTTTAGGCCGCTTTTAAGCGTCCAACGCTGCGCCCCGCCGCCTCCGCCCGGAAGGACGCCGCCGGAAATCGCCGCCGATCACGCCGTTTTCCGCTTATCGGGCGACGCGTTAAGCATGCGTTAACCAATTTCGCTAGCGAGGGTTGCGCGGGCGCGCGAAGCGCCTGAGGACTATAGCGCGATCGACGCGCACGAGGCTGCGGCGCGGTTGCCGACCGACGATGCGCACAGCGCTGAAACACGCCAAACCATTGGCAAAAAGGGGCGATCCATGGCGAACGCAAACACGGATCCGAGCATGGAGGAGATCCTCGCGTCGATCCGCCGGATTATCGCAGAAGACGACGAGGACGCGCCGGGGGCCCCCGTCGCCCCGGGCGATGAGGACGCGGACGGACCGGCGATGTCAGCCGTTCCGCCCGGCGCCGGCGGTCAGGTCGGCGCCTCGGAGGACGCGGGCGGCGTCTTCGACGCGGTGACGGCTGCGGCCGGCGTCGCCGTCGAAGAGCGCGTCGCGTCCGCCTTCGATACGCTCGCCGCGGACGTTGCGCGCCGTGACGTCGCCGGCGACGCAGGCGCGTCGGACGCGCGAACGGCGCGGGCGGCGCCCGAGAATTCTACGGCGTACGGCGTCGAATCGCGGCACCAAACACGTCAATCAGATCAGTCGGTCGCGTCGGACGAAACGGGCACGATCGTCGCCGGCCAATTCGCCGATGTCGGCGCAACGAAGGAACCATCCATGATCAGCGACACCTCCGCCGCCGCCGCGACCAAAGCGTTTCAACGCTCAGCGAGAATGTCCGCACGTCCGCCGCCGACGCGCGGACCCTAGAGGAAATCGTGGTCGACATGCTCAACCCGATGGTCAAAGAATGGCTCGACGCCAATCTCCCCGGGATCGTTGAAGAAAAAGTCGAAGACGAGATCCGCCGCGTCGCCCGTCGCGCGCGCCCGTAAGAGCGGTCGCCTCAATCCCTAGCGCCGCCCGCCACCCGCCGCGTTAACGGTCCGTTCACGATATTCGCGGAACCGTGAACGCGCAGTCGATGGCGGCGGTCGATGGGGCGCTTTGTAAAACTCGCAATCAACGTGGCCGCGCCGGTCGTAGCGCTTTCAGGCGTCATGTTCTTTACGATCGGCGGGTTGTGGTCGGCGTCCGGCTATAGCGAGTTGCGCCGCCTGGAGCGGGACGCCCGCCAGATCCGCAACGACGTCGACGCCTTGACCGCCAAGCGTGAGGCGCTGCAGCGCCGGGCCGCGCTTCTTAATCCCACGGCGATCGATCCCGACCTTTTTGACGAACGCGCGCGCAGCGTGCTCGGTTTCGTCGAAGACGACGATATCGTCATGCCGCGCCGCGAGCTTGAGCGTCTGGCCGCCGAGCGCGCCGCCGCCGCCGGCGAGCGATCGTCCGCACGCTGAACCGACCGCGCCGCCGCCTTGTTCGCGCCGCGCTGCGCCGTTAGCGTGTGCGCGCCGCCAAGGAGCACCCCAGATGTCCGTCGCCGAGGAAGCCGATCGGTCCAATCTCACGGCCAGCGCGCCGGAATATCTGCAATATTACAAGGACATGCTCCTGATCAGGCGATTCGAAGAGAAGGCCGGCCAGTTGTACGGCATGGGCAAGATCGGCGGGTTCTGCCACCTCTATATCGGGCAAGAGGCGGTCGTCGTCGGCGTTGAAGCCGTCAAAAAACAAGGCGACCAGACGATCACCGGGTATCGCGACCACGGGCACATGCTGGCCTGCGGCATGGACCCCAAAGGCGTCATGGCCGAGTTGACGGGCCGGGCCGGCGGCTATTCCAAAGGCAAAGGCGGCTCGATGCACATGTTTTCGCGCGAGGCGGAGTTTTACGGCGGCCACGGCATTGTCGGCGCGCAGGTCCCGCTCGGCGCGGGGCTCGCCTTCGCCAATCGCTATCGCGGCGAAAACAAAGTGAGCCTGACCTATTTCGGCGACGGCGCGGCCAACCAGGGGCAGGTCTTCGAAGCCATGAATATGGCGCAGCTCTGGAAATTGCCGGTCGTCTTCATCATCGAAAACAATCAGTATGCGATGGGAACGAGCGTCACGCGCTCCCATTCCGAGACGCACTTGTATCGCCGCGGCGCCTCGTTCGGCCTGCCGGGCATGGAAGTCGACGGGATGGACGTCCTCGCGGTGCGCGAAGCGGCGCGCGAAGCGATCGACCATGCGCGCAAGGGCCACGGCCCTTACGTCCTCGAAATGAAAACCTACCGCTATCGCGGGCACTCCATGTCCGATCCCGCAAAGTACCGCACGCGCGAAGAGGTCGAGGACGTGCGCGAGCATAACGACCCGATCAAACGCTGCGAGGCGGCGATCCTCCTGGCCGGACACGCCGACGAGGCCGAACTCAAGGCGATCGACAAAGACATTAAAGCGGTCGTCAAAGACGCGGCCGACTTTTCCCTGGAAAGCCCGGAACCGGCCCCGGCCGAGCTCTACACCGACATTCTGGCCTGACGGCGCGCGGCGCGCCGCCGGCACGATCGCGTCAGCGGGTATCAATCCGCTGACGAATTAATGCGTTTTTAATTCATGTTGAGCGATACTTTTCATATCGACGAAATGCAGATGAATTTCCGGAAATTTACCGCGTTTATTAGCCCTTCCGTTTACCGACATTCCTAACACCGAATTAATCTTCGCGGCGCTACCGTGACGACGCGGCGGGGGTCCGTCAGTTGCGTAGAGTATCATTATGCCCGTCAAACGCCCTTTCCATGCGGTTCGCAAGCGGACCGGCGCCTTCGCGGCAGACCGCGGCGGCAACATCATCATTCTCTTCTCTTTTATGTTCGCCGCCGTCATGCTGTTTTCCGGCGGCGCGCTCGACTTCAGCCGTTATAACACGCTGCAAGCCGATCTCGCCGAAGCGCTCGACGCCGCCGGCCTCGCCATGGCCCAATATGACGACGTCGGCGGTCCCGAAATCGACGATCTACAAGGCGCGCAGCGCGAGGCGGCGCTTAAGTCGTTCGGCGAAGCCGTTTTTCGCGAAAACTTTCAGAGCGCGGACGTCGTCGAAAACCTCCAGCTCTATTTCGACATCACCCCGCAACGGATTCGTCCGCGCGCGACGGGGCAGCTGAAAACGCTGCTCTTGCGTCACGGGGAAAAACTGTTGGACCCGCAAGGGGCCGGCGGTCTTGAGTATCTGGACTTCGACACCACCGTCGAAGTCACCCGGCGCGGTTCCGGTCGGGTGGAATTGGCGCTGGTCCTCGACGTGACCGGCTCCATGGACGGTTACGCCGGCGGCAAACGGAAGATCGACAGTCTGAAAGACGCGGTCGACAATTTGCTGCAGGTCATGTTCGGCGAGGAAGAGAATAGCGAGTTCGTCAAAGTCGGCCTCGTACCCTTCAACGCGCACGTCAATCCCGGCGGGGCCACGACCTGGCAATCGTCGTGGTCGGATGAAAACGCCGAGGCGCACTATCACGGCGCCCGGTTCATCCACGTCAACGAGGACGGCGACGCGGACGGCGACGGCGACACCGACGTCGACGTCGACAACGCGTTCAACAACAACGAATTCCAGAACGGCATGGCGCGCGTCGTCGAGGTCGACCGCAAGGTCAACCATTTCGATCTCTACAATTCCATGAGCAACGCGGAGTGGATGGGCTGCGTCGAAGCGCGTCCGTTCCCGCTCGACGAGTTGGACACGACGCCGGGCGCGACCTTGTCGACGCAGCAAATCACCGAGGCCTACGCCTCGTTGAGCGCGCTTGAGGAGCCGAACGGGCGCATGCGCCAGGCCTTCGATCGCGCGCCCAATCCCGTTCTGTCCGTGTTTGATCTAACCCAGGCGACCAATTCGCGGTGGGTGCCGATGTTCCTCCCCGACGAGCCGGAGTGCCCGCAGGGCGGCGACGTCTGCCGCGACGACTGGGGCTGGCACACCAGCACCTACGTCCTCGGCGACGTGACGCGCACGCTGCGCACCCGGGGCTACATGTTCGACAACGCCGACGGCGACGGGCACGACGACGACGCCTACAACAACCGGAATTTCGTCGACGATTACGACTACACGCATCGCAACGCCCTCGGCGAACATTTTGAGCGGTATGCGGAGGTCGTCATCGGTTTCCGCTACGTCACCAACCGATCCTTCGGCCAACTGAACAATTATTGGGACGGCGTGAAGGAACGCTACGAGGCGCTCGGCATCGATGATTTCGGCATCGACGAGTACAAACTGCGGATCGCCTATCCCGGCTGGTGGGACGAAAGCGAAGGCCGCTATCGCGGCAAGTATGACGATCAGTTGGACGTCGATATCGACGACGATATTTCCGACACCGACTCCTTCATGCTCGGGCCCAACCAAGATTGTCCGGCTCCGATCCTTCCGCTGACGTCCAATCGCAAAGACGTCGAAGACCACATGGCGACGCTGTATCCCAACGGTAACACGAACTCGGCCAACGGCGCCGTTTGGGGCTGGCGCGTGATCTCGCCCGAAGCGCCGTTCTCCGAAGGCGTCGATTATTCCGACCACCAATGGCAGAAGGCGGTGGTCATCATGACCGACGGCGAAAACGTCGCCAGCGACGACAACACCCACTGGGACTCGGTCGCGACCGCCTACGGCTTCGCCATCGAAGAGCGCATGGGCGACGGGGTCGATCGGCCGGCGCGCGGCGGGTCCGGCTTCGACAGCGATCGCATGGCCGACCATTATGACGAGAAACTCTTGCGCATTTGCCGGCGCATGAAGCAGCAAGACATCCTCGTTTACACGATCGTCTTCGGCCTGAACAACACGTCGCTCGAAGAGGTGTTCCGCACCTGCGCGACGAGCCCCAATGCGCCATACTACTACAAGGCGCCGTCGGGCGACGAACTCGAGGAAGCGTTCGGCGACATCGCCGCCGACCTCGTGAAACTGCACATCAGTCAGTAGGGAGACGACGGAATGCGGGGCCGTCCAGGCGTTTCATCAGTGCAAGCCCGTCGGCCGTTAAAGCGGTCGGCGGGCCGCTTCGCGCGCGATCGGCGCGGCGCCTCGGCGGTCGAGTTTTCGATCCTCGCGCCGGTCTTTCTGGCAATGATGATGTCGACCTTTGAGATCGGCTGGTTTTACTTTGTGAACTCGACCGTCGACGGCGCGACGCTCGGCATTTCCCGCCAAATCCGCACCGGCCAGATCCAAGGCGGCGCCGGCTTCAGCAAAAACGAGTTCTTCGACGAGGTCGTCTGCCCGCGACTGAGCTATTTCGGCGATTGTTCGGAACGCGTCACCGCGGAGGTGATGCTGTTCGACAGCTTCGCCGACCTTGCGATCGACAACTCCCCGACGACCTGCCGCGACGACAACCCGGAGGACGTTGAAAACATCGTTGTCGATCCGGGAACGGAGCTCCAGATCGTCCGGGTCCGCATTTGCTTGATTTACCGCACGCTGAACCCGGCCATCGGGCTTAACCTCGCGACGACCGAAGGCGGCGAACGGCGGGTGACGTCGACCTACATCTTCCGAAACGAACCGTATCTGCAAAACATAAGGGACGAGACATGACGACCGTGCGGCCGGGGCCGGCGAGGGCGGCGGCGCGGCTTGCGTCGCGTTGGGCGACGTGCCGTCGGGGCGTCGCCACGATCGAATTCGGCATGCTGGCGCCGATGATCCTCATCTTGTTTTTCGGGATGGTCGAAGCCTCCGACATCTTCTCGGTGAAAAGGCGCGTCGCCAACGCGGCGAACGCGCTCGTCGACCTTGTCGGGCAGTCCGAGCAAATCACGCCGGACGAGCTGACGGACATCTTCACGGGCGTGAAGAAAATGATTGAAAACGAAGATCTCGAAGCCGTCACGATGGAGATTTACAGCGTCGTGCGTGATGATGAGGAAACCGATTCCATCATCGTGCAATGGAGTCGCGACGACCATATGACGAGCGTGCTCGCCCCCGGATCGGCGTTCTCCGAGCTTCAGGACGCGAGCGTTCTCAAACAGCGCTTGTCGGTGCTCGTTGTCGACATCGAATATGAGTACGCATCAATGCTCTCCACGCGGATTTACGGCTCGCCGGTGACGATCGCTGAGCGCGCCGTGCGCATTCCGCGTCGCGTGAGCCGGGTGCAGTTCTGTCCGACGGACGAACCGGACGAGTGCTTGTAGCCGGCGACGCCTCCCGGCGGGTCGAGAGGGTTGTTTGCCCGCCGCGCGAACCGCGCCATGGTGGCGGCGTTTCGCGGAGTGCCGAGATGGACGGCGTCGCGCGCCCCTTGGCGCTGCACGTATTTCCCGAGTTCGCCTATGGCGGGCAACAAACGCGCCTCGCCGCGATCGCGAGTGCGCCCGATGATCCGTTCCGCCATGCGGTGGTCTCGCTCGGCGACGACATCTCGGCGCGGGCGATTATGCCGGACGGCGTCGACGTGCGCCGCGTCGCGTTACGCAAGACCGCCGGCGTCAGCTCCGCTAATCTGCGTGCGCTTACGGCGGCGTTCCGGGCCGTCGAGGCGGACCTGTTGTGCACGTACAATTGGGGTGCGCTAGAGGCGGTCGCCGCCAACGCGCTTGGGCCCAGGTTGGCGCATGTTCACTACGAAGACGGGTTCGGGCCGGACGAAACGCTGACGCGCCAGAAGCGACGGCGCGTTCTCATGCGCCGCGTCTTGCTGGCGCGCGCGCGCGTGGTCGTGCCGTCGACGGGGCTCGCGCGCGTCGCTGCGGAGGTCTGGCGGTTGCCGCGGCGGCGCGTTATCCACTTGCCGAACGGGATTGATCTGGCGCGCTTCGCGGCGCCGGAGCGGGGCGCGCGCGACGGTCCGGTTTTGATCGGCGCGGTCGGCGCTCTGCGCCCGGAGAAGAACCTCCGCCTCCTGATCGATGCGGTTGCGACGCTCGATAACGCCCGACTTGAGATTGTCGGCGACGGGCCGGCCCGCGCCGCGCTGGAGGCCGCCGCGGCGCCGCTCGGCGATCGCGTCGTCTTCTCAGGGCGCACCGCCGCGCCCGAGGCCGCTTACCGGCGCTTCGACGTCTTCGCGATGTCGTCGGACACTGAGCAAATGCCGCTCGGGCTCATGGAGGCGATGGCCGCCGGATTGCCCACCGCGGCGACCCGCGTCGGCGATATCGACGCCATGGTCGCGGACGCTGCATGCGACTTTCTCGTCGAACCGGGCGATCGAGACGGTCTCGCTGAAGCACTCCGTCGGCTCACGGACGATGCGGCGCTACGCCGCCGCGTCGGGGCGGCGAACCGCGACAAGGCGCATCGCGACTTTGCGCTCACGCGGATGGTGGCGCGCCATCGGACCGTCATGGCGGCGGCGCTGGACGGACGATCGTAGGCGTACGGATTTACGCCGCGCGTCCGGCCTTTGCGGCGGCGCGCGTTTGAGCGGCCGCCTCGGCGCTCCAACGCAAAAACGCGTCGAACATGACGACCGACCACAGCTCTTGGCTGCAATCGACGGCGCCGCTGCGATGGGCGGCGAGCATGCGGTCGACGGCGTCGGTATCGAAGGCGCCGAGATCGCGCCAGGCTGACGAGTCGCGCAGCCGCGCGGCCGGGCCGGTCTCGGCGCGCATCCAATCGGCCAACGGCGGCGCGAAGCCCCGCTTGGGCGTTTTGAGATAATCCGCCCCCAAACGCTCTTCGAGCGCCGCTTTGAGGACCCGCTTGCCGACCGGCCCGTCGCCGCCGAGCTTGAAAGACGGCGGGACCCGGCCCGCCCACTCGACGAACGGAACGTCAAGAAAAGGCGGGCGCACTTCAAGCCCGTGCGCCATCGACGCGCGGTCGATTTTCGTCAGCATCCGTCCTGGCAACCAGGTCGCTAAATCGACGGCTTGTGCGGCCGACAAGGCGTCGAGGCCGCGTGCGCCGGCGAACGCGGCGCGCAGCGGCCGCGCGGCGTCGTACCGTCCGACGGCGGTCTCGAAATCTCCTGAGACGATCGCGGTGACGCGTTCGGGCAAGGCGGCGCCGGCGCTGCGCAGATAGGCGCGCGCGCGCGACTCGCCGAGCCCTTGCAACGTCGTTTTGAGGCGAAGGGGGCGCGGCGCCCAATCGAGCTTGGGATAAACCGCGCCGAGCGCGCCGGCGGTCGCGCGCCGCACCGACAGCGGCACGTGGCGGCGCACGCGTTCTTCGGCCAGGAAAAACGGATATCGGCGATAGCCGGCGAAGATCTCGTCGGCCCCGTCGCCCGAAAGCGCGACGGTCACATGGCGGCGCGCCAGTTTGCAGACGAGAAAGGTCGGCAGCGCGGAGGCGTCGGCGAACGGTTCGCCGAACGCGCGCGCGACGGCGTCGATGAGGCCGTCCGCCGCCAGATCGGCCGTTTCCTCGTGGTGGCGCGCGCCGAACCGGTCGGCGACCGCGCGGGCGCGTTCGCGCTCGTCGAACGCGTCGTCGGAAAAGCCGATCGTACACGTCGCGATCGCGCCGTCTTGCTCGCCCGGCGCCGCCATCGACGATACGATCGCCGCGCTGTCGACGCCGCCCGACAAAAACGCGCCGAGCGGCACGTCCGCGGCCGACTGCGTGCGCACCGCCGCGTCGAGCCGCTCGCGCAATTGCGCCTGCGCGTCCTCGAAACTGAGCGCGTCGTCCGCGTCGAACGTCGGTCGCCAATAGCGCGAAAGCCGCGGCTTGAACCCGCGATGCACGGTCAATGTCGCGCCCGGCGGAAGCTTGCGCAGACCTTTGTAGATCGCCCGCGGGTCCGGCACGTAGCCGAGATGGAGATAGTCCGAGATCGCTCGCGGATCGAGGTCGCCGGCGATCAAGTCCGAGGCCATCGCCGCATTGACGTCGGAGGCGAAGACGAACCGTCCGTCTGCCGACGTTCCGTAATAGAGAGGTTTCTCGCCGAGCCGATCGCGGACGAGGAAGAGGCGTTGGTCGCGCGCGCTCCAGAACGCGAAGGCGAACATGCCGCGCAATCGCGCGACGAAATCCGGGCCGAACCGGTTGAGCCCTTCGGCGAGCACTTCGGTGTCCGACCGCGTCCGTAAAGAAACCCCGGCCGCCTCCAGGTCGCGGGCGAGGTCTCTGTGATTGTAGATTTCGCCGTTGAAGACGAGGACGCCGTTTTTATCGGCCGTGTGAAACGGTTGGACGCCGCCCGCGCGGTCGATGACGACGAGGCGACGGTGGGCGAAGCCGAGACCGGGCGCGCGGTGCACGCCGTCGCCGTCGGGCCCGCGCGCCGCCATAGCGCCCGCCATACGGCGCAGCATCGCCTCGTCAGGCGTCCGCTCGCCGCGTAAGTCGAAAACCCCCGCAATGCCGCACATAGTTAGCCGGCATACCGGCGCCCGCGCGCTGACGAAAGGGTCGAGATCGCAAACGCCGCCGCGACGACGAGCGCGATCGCGGGGACGAGCGCGACATGCCCGGCGGCGGCGTGATCCTCGACGAACGCCGCGTTCGCGCCCTCCACGCCGGCATAGGCGAGGACCGCGGCGATGCGTGCGATGTTGACGGCGACGGCGATGCAAACCGCCGCAGCGACGAGGGCGATCCGCTGGGCCAAACGATCGAGCAGGTAGCGCCCGCAGAGAACCGCTGTCATGACGCAGGCCCAAACGACGCCGAGGCCGGCGCAGCCGGGCGCGACGCGGAACGCGCCCGCGTCGGTCGCGAGAAGATGACCGGCCCGCGACGTTGCAACGCCGATGACATTGAGAAGCGCGTCCGCGCCCGCAGCGGCCGCCGTTTGCAAGATCGGCGTCGCGCCGGCGCCGACTGGGACCATGAAGAACGCAAAGCCGAGCGCGAACCGACAGCGCACGGCGAGTTCCCGTCCGTAAACGAGCGCGGCGGCGGCGGCGAGCGCGGCGACGAGCCCGGCATGCTGCAGCAGCTGCGCGTCGACCCGCACGCCGACGAACCAGATGGCGGCGGCGACGCTGAGGGGGGCGTAGCCGGCGAGCCAGGGGCGCGGGAGCGGGGCGCCCGGACGCCGCGCCTCGCGCAGCGCGATCAGCGCGGCGATCGGCCCGGCGAGGAGGCCGTGGCCGTAGGGCGAAGAGTAAAGCCAAAGCTCGGTCATCGTCCGCCAAGCCGGCGCGGCGATCATGACCGTGAGTCCGATGAAACAGAAAAAGGCGAGGTTGGCGCGCCGCCACGCCGCGGCCTGCCCGTCCGCCTCATAGCGTCGGTAGCCGAGGCGTTCTCCCGCCGTCCCGCGCCGCATGTCGCCTCCGAAACAAGCGCCGGCGCGACATCCGTTAACGGGAAAGGGCGCTCAGCGATTCAACCGATTGTCGATCAATGCATCGACGGCGCCAGGGTCGAGGAGCGTCGAGGTGTCGCCGAGATTGCCGAAATCGTTCTCAGCGATTTTGCGCAGGATGCGCCGCATGATTTTGCCGGACCGGGTTTTCGGCAACGCGTCGGCGAACTGGATCAGATCCGGTTTGGCGATCGGGCCGATATCGTGGCGGACCTGGTCGACGAGCGCGGCGCGCAACGCATCGTCCGGCGCGACGCCGTCGACGAGCGTCACATAGGCGTAAACGCCTTGGCCTTTGACGTCGTGCGGGTAACCGACGACCGCCGCCTCGGCGACCGTTTCATGGGCGACGAGCGCGCTTTCGATCTCCGCGGTGCCGAGCCGGTGGCCGGAGACGTTCAGGACGTCGTCGATGCGGCCGGTGATCCAATAATAGCCGTCGGCGTCCCGGCGGGCGCCGTCGCCGGTGAAGAAGCGGCCGGGAAAGGTTGAGAAATAGGTTTCGGCGAAGCGTTTGTGGTCGCCGTAAACGGTGCGCATTTGGCCGGGCCAGGAAGCGGTTAAGACGAGCGCGCCTTCGGCCGCGCCCTCAAGCGGGGTCCCTTCCGCGTCGACGATCGCCGGGAAAACGCCGGGGAGCGGGTGCGTCGCCGAGCCCGGTTTGAGGTCCGTCGCGCCCGGCAACGCGGAAATCAAGACGCCGCCCGTCTCGGTCTGCCACCAGGTGTCGACGATCGGACAGCGCCCGTCGCCGACGACGTCGTGGTACCAGCGCCAGGCTTCCGGATTGATCGGTTCGCCCACCGATCCGAGGAGACGCAGGCTCGACCGATCGGCGGCCTTCACCGGCGCTTCGCCCTCGCGCATGAGCGCGCGGATGGCGGTCGGCGCGGTGTAAAAGATGTCGACCTTGTGTTTCTCGACGACCCGCCAAAAGCGTGACGCGTCCGGGTAGGTCGGCACGCCTTCGAACATGAGCGTCGTCGCGCCGTTCGCGAGCGGGCCGTAAACGATGTAGCTGTGGCCGGTGACCCAACCGACGTCCGCCGTGCACCAGAAGACCTCGCCCGGCCGATAGTCGAACACCGCTTCGTGGGTGTAGGCTGCATAAACGAGGAAGCCGCCGGAGGTATGCAACACGCCCTTCGGCTTGCCGGTCGATCCGGACGTGTAAAGGATGAACAACGGATCCTCCGCGCCCATCGGTTCGGCCGGGCAGTCCGGCGATACGTCGTCGCGCGCGTCGCCGAACCAAAAGAGATCGCGGCCCGGCGCCATCGGCACGTCGGCCCCGGTGCGCTCGACGACGAGCACGACGCGGACCGGCGTTTTGTGATGCGCCAAGGCGTCGTCGACATTGGCCTTGAGCGGGACGCTCTTGCCGCCGCGCACGCCTTCGTCGGCGGTGACGACCGCGCACGCGCCGCAGTCCTCGATGCGCGCGGCGAGCGCTTCCGGCGAAAAGCCGCCGAAGACGACCGAATGAACCGCGCCGATGCGCGCGCAGGCGAGCATCGCGTAGGCCGCCTCCGGGATCATCGGCATGTAAATGACGACGCGATCGCCGCGGCCGACGCCGCGGGCCTTGAGGAGGTTCGCCATGCGGCAAACTTCGCCGTGCGCTTCGCGATAGGTGATCGACTTGGAATCGGCCGGATCGTCGCCTTCCCAAATGATCGCGACCTGGTCCCCCCGTTCCTCGAGGTGGCGGTCGAGACAATTGGCGGCGACGTTCAACCGTCCGTCGTCAAACCACCGGATGTGGAGATCGGCGGGATCGAAGGAGACGTCTTTGACACGCGTGAACGGCGTCGACCACTCGATCCGTTGGGCGACGTCGGCCCAGAAAGCGTCAGGGTCGTCCGCCGCACGGGCGCGCAATCGCTCCGCGGCGTCGGCGTCGATGCGGGCTTTTTCGGCGAAGGCGGACGGTACGGGGTATCGATCGGCCATTTTGCGGCGCTCCGCTCCCTTGGCGCCGCGTTATTGTGATGGCGGTCGATGCGGCGACAGGATCGCGCATGCGGTGCGGCGGCTTTGACGCGAAGTCTACGGCCGAGGTTCGACGCGGTGCAAGGCGCGCGGGCGGTTGCGCGCCGGCCTCAACCGGCGCCGCCGCGCTTGATCGCAAAACACGCGATGGCGCGTTTCTTCAGGGCCTCGCAGGCCTCTTCCGCTTCCGCCTCGGAGAACTTTGAGAACCGCGCGCGATGGAGCGTCGCCCCCGTTTTGGCCGTGAATGGCGAGACCGACCGTTGGCGATCGGTTAGCCCGGCGGCGAGGGCGGCCGCTTCCAGTTCCTTCTGGGCGAAGGCTTTCGAGGCGTAAGCGCCGATCTGAACGTCCCAGAATAGGTCCGGTTCGACGTCCCCTTGGCCAAGGCCTTCGTCGCCGGCGACGAACGCGGCGAGGCGGCCGAGTTCGCTGGCGTTCAACTCCTCCAACGAAACGTCCGATCCGGTCGACGCGCCGTTGGCGGCGATGAGCGCGCCCAGCGTGTCGGCCGACGCCGGCGCTGCAGCCAGAAGCGTCGGTTTAACGCGCGGCGACAGATCGGTCGCGGCTTCGGCGATAAGCGTCGTCGACCCGGTCGGCTTGACGCGCGGCGAGGGCGTCTTGCGGTGCAAGGCGGCGATCTGCGTCGGGTTCGCTTTGATTTTGCCGAACGCCGAAGAAAGGATTTTGCGCATATGCGCATCGCGCGTCCGGCTCGACCGGCCGCCGAGGACGACGCCGATCAGGTGATGTCCGTCGCGTTTGGCCGACGTCGTGAGATTGTAGCCCGACGAGCGCGTGTAGCCGGTTTTGACCCCGTCGGCGCCGGCGAAGCTGCGCACGAGCGAATTGTGCGTGCGGTAGGTGCGGCCGTTATAGGTGAACGACTTGGTCGAAAAGTACGACCAATAGCGGCGGTGGTCGCCCATCAGGCGCTGAGCGAGGCGCGCCATGTCGCGGGCGGTGGTGACTTGTTTGCGGTTCGGCAGTCCGGACGCGTTGCGGAAGGTCGTGCGGCGCATGCCGATCGCCCGCGCTTTCTGCGTCATTTTCGTCGCGAAGCGCCATTCGGAGCCTGCGATGGCTTCCGCGACGACGACGGCGACGTCGTTCGCCGATTTAACGACCAGCGCCTTGATCGCCGTTTCGACCGTAATCGTGCCGCCGGAACGCACGCCGAGCTTCGAGGGCGGCTGGCCGGCCGCGCGCGGCGAGACCTTAAGTTTGGAATTCAGCGTAAGCCGACCCGCCTCGAGCTCTTCGAAGAGCATATAGAGGGTCATCATTTTCGTCAGCGAAGCCGGGTGGCGCCGAGCGTTCGAATAGCGGTCGAACAGAATGTCGCCGGAATGGGCGTGCATGACGAACGCCGCATATTTCGAGTTGGCCGCCGCCGGCGTCGCCGTGACGGCGAATAGAACGCACGCTAGCGCCGCCAGGCCCGAAATACGCCGACACATGACCATGATGTAACCCTCGCCGATGCCGCGCAGGCGTTCAACCGCCTTTGACCAATCCAATCTTGTCGGGATGCCGCGCCCCGCCCATCGCCCCTATGCCGCGAATCGCCGGCGCGCCAATCACCCAAAGTACGATCAGCAAGCGCCGTGCCGCTCGCGCGGACAGCCCTTATGGTGAATAGGGACGGTAAACGCTTCCTTAACCTTGCTTGGCGAAAGGTGAGAAGGTATTTTGTGCACTGCAAAATATTGCCTTGACGCCCCGTTCGGCGCTCATTATGTTGCATTGCACAAAAGACGGGTCGACGCCGTTCTTGTTCCCACGTGGCGCCGGCCCGCCGCCCGAACCATAAAACGCCGCAGCGCGGCAGAGGAGATGACCCATGGCGACCGCGAAAAAAACCGCTGCTAACGATCCGTTCGACGCCGTCGCGTCGATTAGCCCGGCCTTCTTCAAGGACGGTTACGAGAAATTTTCTGAGACGATGGGCACGTTCGTCGACTTCCAGAAAGCGTCGATCGAAGCCCTGATGACCTCGGCCGGCGCCGTCGCCAAAGGCGTCGAGCAAGCCGCGACCGATCAAACGACGTTCGCCAAAGAGACGTTCGATGAGGGCGTCGCCGCGGCGAAAGCCGCCGCCGGCTCCAAGAGCGTTCAAGAGGCGCTCGACGTGCACAACGATTTTTATCGGCAGACGTTCGAGAAAAATCTCAAGCAATTGAACAAAACCGCCGACCACTTCGTATCGGTTACGAAAGAGGCCTCCCAACCGATTACCGATCAGTATGGGGTGCTCGTCGAGAAGGTTCAGTCGTTCCGTCCGTAGCGTTCCGGGACGCGAACGCAACATCGTTGCGTTTTTAGTTGCGTAAAAAGGCTCGGCGCACGCCGAGCCTTTTTTTTTCGCCGACCCGACCTTACGTTCCACCCGTGTCGCGGGCCGGGTGCGCGGTCCGGTCGGCGGCGGGCGCGGCTTCCAAACGTCTCAACGCGAATTCAACGTCGACCCGTTATGGTGCGGTTTGAAGACGGGCGCCGTGGCCGGCGCCAGGATGAAGACCAGGACCGGGACCAGGACCGG